>DAIOGL010000189.1:0-5499 GCA_036745235.1 Sulfuritalea sp. | reverse complement strand
GGTTCATGATGTCGTCCATGCGCAGCTGGATGGCGTTGTTGATCTTGCGGTGGGGAATCACGTAGAAGCGGTCTTCCATGACGGCCGCGAACACCTCGCTGGCCATGTCGGCGGCGGTGAGGCGGCCCGACTTGACGGCACTTGCCATGCGCTCCTCGTAGGCGGCGGAAAGGCCGGCGGCGGGCTTCGCCGCGCCGAAACGGTCGGGCCGGTTACGCGCCGATTCGTGGATCGCGGTCGGCACCCAGGCCGGGCACAGCAGCGAGACGCCGATGTTCGCCCCGGCCGCGCGCAATTCGCCGTAGAGCGTTTCCGACAGCGTCACCACGCCGTGCTTGGCGACGTTGTAGGCGGCCATGCCGGGCGTCGACAGCAGGCCGGCGACCGACGAGGTGTTGACCACGTGGCCCCCTTCGGCCTGCTTCAGCATGCGCGGCACGAAATGCTGGACGCCGTGGATCACGCTCCACAGATCGACGCCGAGCACCCATTCCCAGTCGGCGGTGGTGAGCTCCCAGGCGACGCGCGTGAGGCCGACGCCGGCGTTGTTGCACAGCAGATGCACGCCGCCGAAGCGGGCGAAGGCGGCGTCGGCCAGCGCGGCGACCTCCGCTTCGCGGCTGACGTCGGTCTTCTGCAGCAGCACGCGGTCGGCGGGCAGGCCCAGCGTCGCCGCGGCCGCTTCGAGCTTGCCGTGTTCGATGTCGGCCAGCACCAGGTTCATGCCCTCCGCAGCGGCGCGGCGCGCCAGTTCGAGGCCGATGCCGCTGGCGGCGCCGGTGATGACCGCCGTGCGGTCGCGGAATTGCTTCATGTCGAATTCCTCCGTGGGTTGGTTTGTTTGCGCGTTGTCGTTGTACGGGTCGGGACGGCCCGCAGGCCGATCATCCTGCCCAGCGTGGCGGTCAGCCGGGCGACGAGTTCATCGGGCGGCAGGCGGCCTTCGGGGCGGTACCAGGTGTACATGAAACCGACCGCGCCGCCCATGGCCATCGCGGTGACGGTGGTGTCCTCGAAAGCCAGCTTGCCGTCGCGCCGGCCTTCTTCCATCAGGGCGCCGAGGTCGGCGTAGAAATCGTCGGCGAGCTTGCGCAGTTCGGCGCGGAATTCCGGGCGCAGCGAGGCGGTGACGCGGAAGGCCAGCGCGCTCGAGCGGAAATGTCTGACGCAGGCCGCCACCCAGCGCTGCAGGCCCTCGGCCAGCTTGAGATGGGCCGGCCGCGTGTCGCCGGCGGGAAACTTCATGGTCGTCAGGCAGGCCACCGAAGCGCGCCAGGCCAGGGTTTCGACGATTTCGTGCTTGTCGCGGAAATAGTAATAGACGAAGGGCTTGCTGACGCCGAGTTCGGCGCAGATCATGTCCATCGTGGTGCCGGCGAATCCGTTGCGGTAGAACAGGTCTTCGGCCGCCGCCAGGATGCGCTCGCGCTTGTCGTTGCAGGCCTGCGTTTCTGCGGGCCTGGCGGCGGGTGCGGCTGGGCGAACGGCGCTGCGGGTGGCGGGCATGGGTGGCTGCGACAGGAGAACGGCGGAAGGAAGCGAATCATACCGGACGGTACAAGAATATTATACTGAGCAGTATAAGTTTGTCGCCGGCCGCTTCGGAGCGGAGACTCGAGTCTTTGACAGGGGAGAGCATGGGCAGGAAACAGCCGGACGATCCCGGCATCGAAACCCTGAGCGGCGTCGACGGCGCCTTCCTCAATCTCGAAACCGAGGCGACGCCGATGCATGTCGGCTCGCTGCATCTGTTCGAGACGCCCGCCGGCTACCGGGGCGATTTCTTCGCCAGCGTGCGGCGCATGATGGAGTCGCGCATGGTGCCGGTGCTGCGCCGCCGCCTGGCGTCGCTTCCGCTCCGTCTCGCGAATCCGGTCTGGGTGCAGGACGGGATCGACCTCGACCGGCACATCCGCCGCGTGCGCCTGCCGAAGCCCGGCACCTGGGCGCAGCTCGAGGCGGTGGTGGCCGGCCTGCATGCCGAACTGCTCGACCGTTCGCGCCCGCTGTGGATGATGTACGTGCTGGAGGGCCTCGCCACGGGCGAGAAGGCCTACTACTTCAAGATCCACCACGCCATGCTCGACGGCCAGGCCGGCGTCGCGCTGGCGAGCGCCCTGTTCGACACCTCGCCGGATGCGGCGCCGGCGCCGAGGCGCAAGGCGGGGGCGGCTGCATCCGGCGCAAGGCCGGCCGCCACGCCCGGCACGCTGGCGCTGGTCGCCGCGGCCTTCCGCCACGATGCCGCGCAGTACGTCAAGCTGGTGCGCGAACTTCCCGGCGCGGTGCGCACCCTCGCCGCGATCGTCGGCAACTCGGTCAGGAGTTCCGGCGCCAGGGCACGCGGCAAGGCGGGCATCGAAGGCGCGGCGGATTTCGCCGAATTGAAGCGCAGCATCTCCTTCGGCCCGCGCACCGCGCTGAACGTGGCCATCACGCCCGAGCGCGGCTTCGCCACGGCAGCGGTGCCGCGCGCCGGGCTGAAGGCGATCGCCGAGGCGAACGACGCGACGGTCAATGACGTGGTGCTGGCGCTGTGCAGCGGCGCCCTGCGCCGCTACCTCAAGCGCAATGCTTCGCTGCCGCGCAAGTCGCTGATCGCGTCGATGCCGATCTCGCTGCGCGAGCAGGGCAACACCGAGATGCGCACCCAGGCCGCGCTGAGCCTGGTCAGCCTGGCGAGCAACGTCGCCGACCCGCTCAAGCGCCTGCGGGCGATTCGCGATTCTGCCGGCGCCACCAAGGCGGTCGCGCGCCAGGCCAGGTCGGTGATACCGACCGACTTCCCGCTGATCGGCGTGCCCTGGCTGCTCGGCGCTCTGGCCTCGCTCTACGGCAGTCGCGGCGTCGTCGATACCCTGCCGGTGCTGGCCAACGTGCTGGTTTCCAGCGTGCCGGGGCCTGCGGCGCCTCTTTACGTCGGCGGCTTGCGCATGACGGGCTACTGGCCCCTGTCCATCGTCGAGCATGGCATCGGTCTCAACATTACCCTGATGAGCTATGCTGGTAATTTATGCGTGGGATTCGTCGTCGCCCGCTGTGCGGTGCCCGATGCGCGCGAGCTGGCAGACGACTTTCTCGACGCCTTCGAGGAACTCGAGCAGCACATGCAGAAGCCCGCGAGAGCACCCCGCAAGACAGCCGCCGCAAAATTGTGAAAGTCGATATGCCCACTCGCCGCACCGTTGCACGCCACGCCCACGTCGGTTCGCCCCGCGCCGTGCATTCGATGCTGGAGCCGCGCGCCCTGCTCGAAATGGCGCTGCTGCCGGCCTCGCTGCCGCTGCTGCTGGAAGCGCCGCGCGGCGACGGGCATCCGGTGCTGCTGCTGCCCGGCTTCATGGCGGACGAAAAATCGCTGATCGCCTTGAAGCTGTTCCTGCAGAGCAAGGGCTACGAGGTGCACACCTGGGGCCTCGGGCGCAATCTCGGCTTTCGCAGCAAGCACGCCAGCGCCCTGCCGCAGAAAATCCGCTACCTGCACCACGTCACCGGGCGCAAGGTGAGCCTGGTCGGCTGGAGCCTGGGCGGCGTGTTTTCGCTTTACGGCGCCGAAAGCACGCTCGAATGCGTGCGCTCGATCATCACGCTGGGCAGCCCGGTCAGCGTCGATGCCGCCGGCAGCCAGTCGCCGCCCGCCATCAAGGCGCTCTACCGGCTGGTATCGCATCGCCTCGGCGCCGCCGCGCACGTGATGCAGCCGCGCGCCAAGACGCTGCGCGAGCGGCGCCGGCTGGCGATTCCCACCAGTTGCCTGTATTCCCTGGGCGACGGCGTGGTGCCGCCGCAGGAGGCCACCATCGACGGCGACCCGGCCTTCCACGAGAACATCCGGGTGCCCGGCAGCCATCTCGGGCTGGGCTTCAACGGCATCGTGCTGGCCATCGTCGCCGACCGCCTGGCGCAGCCCGAAGGCGACTGGCAGCCGTTCCGGCCCCACGGTCTGCTGGGGCGCGTCTGGCGCATGAGCACCGGCTCCGCGCACGATGACCTGCATGTCCCCGCTGCCTGAAGCCCCCAGAACGCTCATGGTCACCCCAGCCCACCCGCAGAGAATGAAACACGCGAAAAGCGAATTGAAGGCCCGCCCCTCCCATCCTCCCCTCACGGGGAGGCTTCTGGTCTGCTCGCTTCGCTCGACCATTACCCGTCGCTCCGAACGAGTCATTTCACGCTAAAGAAGACTTTCATGCGACAACTCAGCGAACACGACGCCGCGTATATCTACTCGGACAGCGCCCACGCCAACTCGAACGTCACGCTGCTGCACATCTACGACCAGTCCACGGCGCCCGGCGGCATCGTCCGCTTCAAGCAGATCCTCGCGCATGTCGAGAGCCGCCTCGGCCAGCTGCCGGTCTTCCGCCAGAAGATCCTGCGCGTGCCGCTCGATCTCGACTACCCCTACTGGATCGAGGACGAGAGCTTCGACATCGAATACCACGTCCGCCACATCGCGCTGCCCAAGCCCGGCGACTGGCGCCAGTTCTGCATCCAGGCCTCGCGCATCCACGCCCGTCCGCTCGACCTGCACCGGCCGCTGTGGGAAATGTATGTGATCGAGGGGCTGGACAGCTTCCTCGACCTGCCGGTGGGCAGCTTCGCCGTGCTGCTGAAGATCCACCATGCCGCGATCGACGTCGCCCAAGGCAACGAAATCACCACGCTGCTGCACGACTTCTCGCCCGACTCGGCCCCGCCCGCGCCGCCCGCGCCGTGGTTTCCCGAGTCGGCCCCGGGCAACCTGAATCTCCTGGTCCGCGCCGGCGTCAACGTCGCCACCTTTCCGCTGCGCATGGCGCAGCCGCTGGCGCGCAGCTGGACCACACTGAAGTCCGCGGCGAAAATCTTCGTCGGCGAATTCCTCGGGGAGCCGCACGAGTTTCCGATGACGCGCTTCAATACCGAAGTCTCGCCGCACCGCGTCTTCGAGACGCGCCGCTTCGCGCTGAAGGACTTCAAGGCCATACGCACGCTGGTCCCCGGCGCCACGGTCAACGACGTGGTGATGGCGGTCTGCGCCGGCGGCTTGCGGCGCTACCTCGACATGCAGGGCGAACTGCCCGACGAGAGCCTGGTCGCCGCGGCGCCGATCGCCGTTCGCGGCGACGGGGGCGGCAAGGCCCAGGCGAACTTCTCCTGGGTGCGCGTCGCACTCGGCACCGACATCGCCGACCCGGTGGAACGCCTGGCTGCGATCCGGGAGACCAGTTCGTCCTCGGACATCATGGCGCAGGCCGTCAGCGCCCATGAACTGACCGACCTCGCGCAACGGGCGCCTTCCGCGGCGATCGCCGTCGCCAGCAAGCTGCTGCGCTCGGCCTCGACGGTGCTCGGCGACTGGGCGCCGCTGGCCAACTGCGCCATCACCAACGTGCCCGGACCGCAGGTGCCGCTCTACCTGCAGGGCGCGCGGCTCACCTACCTGTCGGCGATCATGCCGATTGCCGATGGCATGGGCCTGGTGTTCTCGGTGACCAGCTACAGCGACATGATCGT
>DAIOGL010000188.1:0-5527 GCA_036745235.1 Sulfuritalea sp. | reverse complement strand
AGCATCAGGAAGGCATCGGCGTGGTCCTTGCCGTAGACCTCCTTGAAGTCGATGCCCTTGCCCTTTTCGTGGGCGCGCATCAGCTGCACGCTGGTGGTGCCGGTGGTGGTGGCCACCGGCTTGCCGTTGAGCTGAGCGAGGCTGGTGATGCCCGAGGCCTTCTTTACCGCCATGCGCACGTTGGTGACGAAGGTGGTCGGCGCGAAGGCGACCTGCTTCTGTCGCGCTTCGTTGTTGGTGGTCGAGCCGCATTCGAGATCGACCGTGCCGTTGCTCACCAGCGGGATGCGGTTCTGCGAGGTCACGGCCTGATGCTGCACCTTGAGTGCCGGCAGCTTCAGTTGCGCCTTCACCGCATCGACGATGCGGTTGCAGACGTCGATGTGATAGCCGATAGGCTGTTGCCTGTCGTCGAGATAGGACAGCGGGTAGGACGATTCGCGGATGCCCAGGGTGATGCTGCCGCTGTCCTTGATCTTCTTCAGGGTGCCGCCCTCTTGCGCCAGGGCGGGTGCGACGACGGCAGCCAGGAAGAGCAATGCAATGCGAGTGTTCATGGCGATCTCCTCGGATCAGGCTTCGATCAGGTTCTGCTGCTGCTGCAGGGCCCACATCTGGGCATACAGGCCGTTGCGTTCGAGCAGCGCGCGGTGCGAGCCGCGCTCGACAATGCGCCCGGCGTCGAGCACCAGGATCTCGTCGGCGTTCATCACGGTCGACAGGCGGTGGGCGATGATCAGCGTCGTACGGCCGACGGCTGCCTGCTCCAGCTCGGCCTGGATGGCCTTTTCGGTCTTGGAGTCGAGCGCGGAGGTGGCTTCGTCGAAGATCAGGATCGGCGGGTTCTTCAGCAGCGCGCGGGCGATCGCGACGCGCTGCTTTTCGCCGCCGGATAGCTTGAGGCCGCGCTCGCCGACGCGTGTGTCGTAGCCGTCCGGAAGTTTCTCTATGAAGTCATGGATGTGCGCCGCCTTCGCCGCAGCGATGACTTCTTCGCGCGGGGCCGCGGGCCTGCCGTACTGGATGTTGTAGAAGATCGTGTCGTTGAACAGCACCGTGTCCTGCGGCACGATGCCGATCGCGGCGCGCACCGAGGTCTGCTGCAGGGCGCGCAGGTCCGAGCCGTTGATCTTCACCGAACCGGTCGTGGTGTCGTAGAAGCGGAACAGCAGCCGCGCCAGCGTCGACTTGCCCGAGCCGCTGTGGCCGACCACCGCCACCGTCCTGCCGGCGCCGACTTTGAAATCGACATCGAACAGGATCTGCCGGTTGGATTCGTAGGCGAAGCCGACGTTTTCGAATTCGATCTCGCAGGGACCCGATTCACCGGCGGGGAACAGCGGCCGTGCATTGGGGGCATCCTGGACCTCGCGGTTCTTGCCGAGCAGGCCGAACATGCGCTCGATGTCGGTCAGCGACTGGCGGATCTCGCGATACAGCACGCCGAGGTGGTTCAGCGGCATGTAGAGCTGGATCAGGAAGGCGTTGACCAGCACGATGTCGCCCACGGTCATGTTGCCGGCGGCGACGCCGACCGCGGCGCGCCACATCATCAGCGTCACGCCGGCGGCGATGATCAGCGACTGGCCGAGATTGAGCCACGACAGCGAAATCTGGCTCTTGATCTGCGCCGCTTCCCACTTCTGCATCTGCTCGTCGTAGCGGTCGTGCTCCCAGCGCTCGTTGTTGAAGTACTTGACCGTCTCGAAGTTGATCAGGCTGTCCACCGCGCGCACGTTGGCCGCCGTGTCCAGCTCGTTCACCTCGCGCCGCAACTGGGTGCGCCAGTTGGTGACGACGATGGTGAAGGTGACGTATAGCACCAGGATGCTCACCGTGATCAGCGTGAAATCGCGGTGGTAGCGGAAGCCGAGGATGCCCAGCACCAGCACGATTTCCACCAGCGTCGGCAGGATCGAATACAGCGTGTAGCTGATCAGCGAGCCGATCGAGCGTGTGCCGCGCTCGATGTCGCGCGTGAGGCCCCCCGTCTGGCGGTCGAGGTGGAAGCGCAGGCTCAGCGAATGCAGGTGCTCGAACACCTGCAGCGTGATGGTGCGCACCGCGCGCTGGGTGACGCGGGCGAAGAAGATCTCGCGCAGTTCGGTGAACAGCACGGTCGAAAAGCGCAGTGTGCCGTAGGTCGCCAGCAGGCCCAGCGGCACCAGCAGCACGGCCTGCTCCATCTTGCCGGCGCCGGGCAGCGTGAAGGTGTCGATGATGTCCTTGAACACCAGCGGTACCGCCACGTTGGTCAGCTTCGCCAGCAGCAGGCAGGACAGCGCGAAGACGACGCGGCCCTTCCATGCCCACAGGTATGGCAGCAGGGTCTTGACGGTTTGCCAGTCGTGGCGGGATTCGGGAATCGGGCCCGGCAGGGCCATGGTGGGGGGGGTGCGACGCATCATGGTTTAGATTTTAACAACTTAGCGCGGCGCACCGCGCCGTCGTGCGACCCGACTGGCAAGCCGCCGCCCGCTTCAGTCCGGGGTTTCCGCTTCGCTCTCGACGCCTGCCGGCTGTGCCGGCCCTGTCGCGGTCCATTCCGTCGCCAGCCGGTAGCCCACCGCCAGCAAGGTCGGGCCGAGGAAGGCGCCGATCACGCCGAAGGCCAGGACGCCGCCCAGCACGCCGAGGAAGACGACGGCGAACGGCAGGCTGGCGCCGCGACTGATGATGAAGGGTTTGATCACGTTGTCCACGGTGCTGACGAGGAAGAACCCCCAGGCGGCAACGAATGCCGCCCAGCCCGGCTGACCATCCTGGAACAGCCAGATCGCAGCGCCACCCCAGACCAGGGGTGGCCCCACCGGCACCACGGAGAGGAAAAAGGTGACCACGCCCAGCAGCACTGCGGCGGGCACGCCGGCGATGGCGAAGCCGATGGCGGCCAGCACTCCCTGGGCCAGCCCGGTGCCGAGGATGCCGTATATGACTCCGGTCACGGTGCCGCGCACGATACCCAGCAAGTAAGGGGCCCGCTCCCCGGCAAGTCGTTCCAGGGCGACACGCAGGCGACTGGCCAGGGCTTCGCCATGGAGGAAAAAGAAGAATGCGATGAAAACGGATATCGTCATGTCCAGGGTGCCTTTGACGACTACGCGGCCGGCGGCCAGGGCCGCCGTCTGGGCCGGCTTGGCGAGCTTGTCCAGTTCGCTCACGAGCCTGGGGCTGTCATGCGCAAACTGCTGCCAGTAGTCGTGGATGGTCTGACCCACCAGAGGCAGGCTCGCCAGCCAGGAAGGCGGGTCAGGCAAGCCGTCCTTGACCAGCGCCGATGCGGCACGGCCCAGTTCGGCCACGTTATCCGCCATGGCCAGCGCTACGGACACGATGGGGCCCAGCAGCACCACGGTGACGAGCAAAGTCATCAGGATTGCGGCCACGGTTCGACGCTGGCCGACGACCCGGTCAAGCCATAGAAAGGCCGGCCAACTGGTCGAGGCGAGAATCGCCGCCCAGACCAGGGCAGTGAGGAAAGGCCACAGCACGAGCACGCAACCCGCTCCCAGGAGCGTCAGCGCGAGAACGGCGAGGAAGTGGTCGGAACGGGGATTCAGCATGGCCGGCAGGTGACAGGTTGGAGAAAGGCCTTACAACGATATCGAGAAGAAACTCATTATGCGGTCTTCGCCCGCCGCATTGGGGCGCCACGCAGATTCAGCATGATCCGGCGCGCTCGCACCCTGCACTGTCTATACTTCGCACCATGATCACCGTTCACCATCTCGAAACCTCGCGCTCGCAGCGTGTGCTGTGGCTGCTCGAAGAGCTTGGCGTGCCCTACGAGATCAAGCGCTACCAGCGCAACCCTGTCACGCGTCTGGCGCCGCCGGAGTTGCGCGCCGTGCATCCCCTGGGCAAGTCGCCGGTGATCACCGATGGCGATCTGACCATTGCCGAGTCGGGCGCGATACTCGAATACCTGGTCGAGCGCTATGGCGACCGGGGCAAGGGGGATGTGGCGCAGCTGCAGCCCGCCGCGGGGACGCCGGAGTACCGGGAGTGCCGCTTCTGGATGCATTACGCCGAAGGTTCCCTGATGAACTGGCTGGTGATGAAGCTGGTGTTCCTCAGCATCCCCCGGCAGCCCATGCCGTTCTTTGTCCGGCCGGTCGCGCGCAAGCTCTGCGCCCAGGTCCTGGCAAAACTGGTCGATCCGAACGTAGCCGCTGCGATGAAATTCATGGAAGAGCATCTGGCGACGCACCGGTGGTTTGCCGGCGAGTACCTGACGGTCGCGGATTTTCAGATGAGTTTTGCCGTCGAGGCAGCGCTGTCCCGCGCCGGCAAGGGGCCCTTCCCGAACCTGCAGGCATACAAGGCCAGGATGACAGCCCGGCCCGCCTATCAGCGCGCCATCGCCAAGGGCGGCCCGGTCGTCATGTCGGCATAGACAGGCCGCGTTCCCGCCGGCCGCTGTCTGTCGGCTCATGTTTCGTTTGATTCAAAGGTCATGTCATGCACCCGATCCACGATGTGGATGTACTCCTTCTGATGGCCACGGCGCTTTCCTCGAAAAGGCGGCCGGCCGAACTCACCGAGATCATGGCCGCGATGGATCTGTTTCACGGCTCGATCCCTCTCGACGTGGACCTGGCCGCCGCCTTTCTGCGGCTTTCCACGCAAGGCTTGATCGGCGAGCAGGCCGGCGGCTTCACGCTGACGCCGGCCGCGCTGGAATTCATGGCCGGTGTGCGCCACAAGAGAAAGGCGGAGCCGGAAGAACGCCTGCTCGCCATCAAGCAGGAGCTCGCCGGCTTTGCGCCCAAGGCCGAGGGCGCGGCCATCCGGCTCCCGACGGAAAGGATCAGTGCCGCGATTCTGGCGCACCGGGTCTTCCTGAAGGGGCCGGGCCGCAACATGCTGGTGCCGAAACCCAAGGCCGCCGTGGACAAGGTCAAGCGTCCCGGACCGTGGCGCAAGCCCGACGCCGGGCGCCGCTCCAAGGCCTGAAACGGCCGGGCGCCTGCGGCAGATCAATTCTTGCGCAAGCCGATGTAGCCGTGACCGCCTCGGGCACCCGGGTCGCATTCGGACGAACTGCCTTCCCCGCCGCCGCCGCCGGCGCCGAGCGTGCCGCGCTGCGGTTCGATTTCCTTCTGGCCCGGGCTCTCGCCACCACCGCCACCACCCTTGCCAATACTCGTCGCGCCGCCGCCGCCACCGGCGCCCGAGAGCTTGTCGCCGGTCGAAACCGACCCGGCGGCACCCGCCGTTCCCGAACCGCCCGACGCGAGCCTGGTCGCGCCAGGCTCGGCCGCCTCCTTGGCGGTGGTGCTGGTTGCACTGACGGCGCCTTGTCCACCGGTGGTCTGCCCGACGCCGGATCCGCCGTGTGCATCCATCTTGCCCATCAACCGTTCGTTCTGGGCACGGCTCGGGCGGGCATAGGTGTCCGCTCCGGGTGTTCCCGCGACTACCTCGCCGGTCGACACACGGATCATGTTGCTGGGGCTGCCAACCCAGCCCGGACCGCCGCCGAAGCCGGCGCCGGGCATGCATGCCGTGCCTCCCGGCCCGCCTG
>DAIOGL010000187.1:3808-5538 GCA_036745235.1 Sulfuritalea sp. | reverse complement strand
ACGCCGTCGATCGCCATGCCGCCAAGCGCCCCGATGCTCGCGCGCTGATCTATGTGTCGACCGAGACCAACGAGGAGAAGATCTATACCTTCGCGGAACTGAAGTTGGAAGTGATGCGCATGGCGGCGATCATGCAATCGCTTGGCGTCGCCAAGGGCGACCGCGTGCTGATCTACATGCCGATGATCGCCGAGGCGACCTTTGCCATCCTGGCTTGCGCCCGTATCGGCGCCATCCACTCGGTGGTGTTCGGCGGTTTCGCCTCCGGTTCGCTGGCCACCCGCATCGATGACGCCAAGCCGAAGCTGATCGTATCGAGCGATGCGGGCATGCGCGGTGGCAAGGCGGTGCCCTACAAGAATCTGCTTGATGAAGCTTGCCGGCTCGCTGCATTCCCGCCGCCGAAGGTGTTGATGGTCGACCGCGGTCTCGACAAGAACTTCCCCAAGGTTGCCGGCCGCGACGTCGATTACGCCACGCTGCGGGCGCAGCACATGGATGCCCAGGTGGACTGCGTCTGGATGGAATCCTCCGAACCGTCCTACATTCTCTACACGTCGGGCACCACCGGCAAACCCAAGGGTGTGCAGCGCGACACCGGCGGCTACGCAGTCGCCCTGGCATCGTCCATGAAGCACATTTTCACCGGCTTCGAGGGCGAGACGATGTTCTCCACTTCGGACATCGGCTGGGTGGTCGGCCATAGCTACATCATTTATGGCCCGCTCATCGCCGGCATGTGCACCGTGATGTATGAAGGCACGCCGATCCGTCCGGATCCCGGCATCTGGTGGCAACTCGTCGAGAAATACAAGGTAAACGTGATGTTCTCGGCGCCGACCGCAATCCGCGTGCTGAAGAAGCACGACAACAGCTGGCTGCACAAGTACGACCTGTCTTCGCTCAAGCATCTGTTCCTCGCCGGCGAGCCGCTGGACCAGCCGACCCACGAATGGATCATGGGCGAACTGAAGTTGCCGGTCATCGACCACTACTGGCAGACCGAATCGGGCTGGCCGATGCTGTCCGCCGTGCGCGGTGTAGAGGATACGAAGATCAAGTTCGGCACTCCGAGCTTCCCGGTATACGGCTACGACCTTCGCATCTTCCGCGAGGACGGCACCGTGTGCGATCCCAATGAAAAAGGTATCGTCGGCATCGTGCCACCACTGCCACCTGGCTGCCTGTCAACCGTATGGGGCGACGACGAGCGTTTCGTCAGTACCTATTTCAGTCTGTTCAAGGAGCCGATGGTCTATTCCTCATTCGACTGGGGCATCAGGGATGAAGAGAACTACCATTACATTCTCGGGCGCACCGACGACGTCATCAACGTCGCTGGTCACCGCCTCGGCACGCGCGAGATCGAAGAGGCCGTGCAAGGCCACACGGCAGTCGCCGAGGTTGCCGTCGTCGGCGTCAATGATCAGTTGAAGGGGCAGGAGCCGGTCGCGTTCGTCGTGGTCAAGGATGCAGCGCGGATTGCTACGGCTGAATTGCGCACGGCACTGGAGGCGGAGATCAAGAAGGCTGTCGATAACAGTCTGGGGGCCATAGCACGGCCGAAGCGGATTCATTTCGTCACCGGCCTGCCCAAGACGCGCTCGGGGAAGATGCTGCGCCGGTCGATACAGGCTCTGGCTGAAGGCCGCGACGCCGGCGACCTGACCACCATCGACGATCCGTCAACACTCGAGCAGATCAAGGCGGCATTGGCGGGCTGACGAATC
>DAIOGL010000187.1:0-3708 GCA_036745235.1 Sulfuritalea sp. | reverse complement strand
CAGCGCACGCCACAAGTCGTTGATGTTGCCAAGCGCCACTGGTTCTGGGGCGCGATCATGGAGCAGTTGCCGGTTTATAGGGATATTCTGGCTGCCGCGGCGCTCGTAAATGTCTTTGCCCTGGCGATGCCGATATTCACCATGAACGTGTATGACCGCGTCGTGCCGAACAATGCGGTGGAGACCCTGTGGATGCTGGCGGGTGGTTTGTTGCTGGTGCTGGTCGTTGACTACACCATCCGCTTGTTGCGCGGCCATTTCGTCGACTTGGCCAGTTCGCGCATTGACCTGAAGCTTTCGGCCTTGATCATGGAGCGGGTGTTGGGCATGCGACTGGCCTCGCGCCCGGCCTCAGTGGGATCTTTTGCCGCAAATTTGCGGTCTTTCGAAACCGTGAGGGATTTCATCGCCTCTGCCACGGTGACCGCGGTAATCGACCTGCCATTTGCCATACTCTTCCTGTTGGTCATTCTCTGGATCTCCTGGCCGCTGGTTTCCCTGCCCATTCTGGGAATTGTTGGTGTAGTGATCTATAGCTACGTCATTCAATTCAAGATGCGCGAGTTGTCTGAAACCACATTTCGTGCCTCCGCCTTGCGCAACGCGACTTTGGTTGAGAGCCTGACCGCACTGGAGACCATCAAGGCAAACGGGGCCGAGGGCTTGATGCAGGCCAAGTGGGAAAAGACGGCGGCGTTTCTGGCCCGAACCAGCGCCCGCTTGCGACTTCTCTCGTCATCCGCCATGAACGGGGCCGCTACGCTGGCGCAGCTGGTTAACCTGCTGACGGTGATTGCAGGTGTCTACCTGATACACGAGCGTCTGCTCACTATGGGAGGCTTGATAGCCTGCACCATGCTGGCGGGACGCGCCATGTCGCCTCTGGGCCAGGTAGTGGGTTTGCTGATGCAGTTCGAGAACGCCAAGACGGCGCTCGCATCGCTCGAGCAGACCATGACGACGCCGGGCGAGCGTTCGGAAGAGAGTTCGTTCATTCATCGCCCGGAGATCCGTGGCGAAATTGAATTTCGCAACGTCAGCTTCAGCTATCCGGGACACTCTCAGGAAGTCTTGCGCGACGTCTCGTTTCGCATCAAGCCGGGCGAGCGCGTGGTGGTGCTTGGCCGGGTGGGATCGGGCAAGACGACATTGCACAAGCTGATGCTTGGGCTATACCAGCCGACCGAGGGGGCAATCTTCCTTGATGGGGTGGACCTGCGACAGCTCGACCCGGCGGATTTAAGGCGCAATGTGGGCTATGTCGAGCAGGACACCCTGCTGTTCTACGGGAGCCTGCGCGAAAACATCGCCCTGCGCGCTCCCTACGCCGACGATCTGGCAGTGGTGGCCGCCGCCGAGATTGGAGGGCTATCCGAGTTCGTCAACCGTCACCCGGAAGGCTATGACATGGTAATCGGAGAGCGCGGTGCTTCGCTTTCCGGTGGGCAGCGGCAGGGAGTCGCCATAGCTCGCGCGGTGCTGCTCGATCCACCGGTACTGTTGCTCGACGAACCGACCAGTTCCATGGATTTCACGTCCGAGAGTCAGTTCAAGGAAAGCCTGCGTCGCTTCATGCAGCACAAGACGATGGTCATTGTGACCCATCGTTTGAGCCTGATAGACCTGGCCGAGCGAATGATCGTCATCGACGACGGCAAGGTGGTCACGGATGGCCCTCGACAGCAAGTGGTCGAATCCCTGCAGGCCGGGCGGGTGGGGAGGGCAACATGAACCTTCAAGCCGCTGCACAGAGGCTGCTTGGCGTCCTGAGTCGGGCTAAAGGCTGGCTCGAGGCGATTCGGGTGCGGGTACAGCCGACCGTAGATCGGTGGCTGGCGGAATGGACCGAGAATCCTGCGACGCGCGAGGAAGGTTTTGTTCAAGACGCCGACTACTTCATGATTCATCAGGAACCCTTGCGGGCTCGCGTATTGACCAAGACCATTCTGATTGCGATGGCTCTGTTCATCATGTGGATGGCGGTTGCCACGGTCGATGAGATCACAAAAGGGGAAGGCAAAGTGATTCCCTCCAGCCAGATCCAGGTATTGCAGAGTCTGGATGGCGGGATTGTGGCGGAAATCAATGTCAAAGAGGGGCAGGTGGTCGACGCCGGGCAGGTTCTTTTGCGCGTGGATCCGACTCGTTTCGAGTCGTCGGTGCGCGAGAATCGCTCACAATACCTGGCGCTGACCACTAAAGCCGCGCGGTTGCGCGCCTTGGCCGAGGGCTTGCCCTTCGTTCCTCCGCCGGAGGTACTGATAGAAGACCCGAAGACCGTTCAGGACGAGCAGCGGCTCTATGAATCGGCCAGATCCAACGTTTCGGCCCAGGTCTCGATTGCCCGGGAGCAGCTCATGCAGCGCCAGCAGGAACTGGCGGAAATGCGGGCCAAGCGGGAGCAGGCTTCTCAGGCGTATGAACTCACCGCGAGGGAGTTGGCGGTTACCAAGCCTCTGATCAATTCCGGTGCGGTGTCCGAAGTCGAATTATTGAGGCTGGAGCGCGACACGTCCCGTTTTCGTGGTGAGCGCGATATGGCGGCAGCGCAGATATTGCGTTCGCAAGCGGCGATGTCGGAGGCGTCGCGCAAGATCGAAGAAGTCGAACTGAATGCACGCAACGAAGTACGCAAGGAACTGGCAGATACCATGGCGAAGCTCAATGCCTTCACCGAGGGCGGGGTGGCTCTCGCAGACAAGGTAAAGCACGCTTCAGTCCGTTCGCCGGTCAAGGGTACGGTCAAGCGGCTCTTTGTGAATACCGTCGGTGGAGTTGTTCAGCCGGGCAGAGACCTAGTCGAAGTCGTTCCGCTGGAAGACGCGCTGATCTTGGAGGCCAAGGTAGCCCCGAAGGACATCGCGTTCTTGAGTCCCGGCCAGCCAGCCGTGGTCAAGTTTACCGCCTATGACTTTTCCACTTATGGTGGATTGGAGGCGAGGCTTGAAAACATAGGAGCCGATTCCATAACTGATGAGCGGGGGAATACCTTTTTCCTTGTCAAGGTGCGTACGCTGAAGTCCTCTCTCGGCACCGGTCTGCCAATCATTCCCGGCATGGTGGCCGAGGTAGATATCATCACTGGACAGAAAAGCATTCTTTCCTATTTGCTGAAGCCGGTACTCAAAGCCAAGCAGAACGCCCTCACTGAGCGTTGAGCGAAGTGTTGTCGCGGCCGCTTCGATCCACTGAACACCTATTCGTCTCCCCGTCTGGCGAGGCGCTGCCCCGCTGGCTTCAGGCATTTCCGGCGGCAAAGGTCACGACGGCAGGTTCTGCGATCGGGCGTCTGCCCGCGACGGCCCTCGTCTGGTTGCGCCTTGATAGCGAGCGCCCGGCGCTGGAGCAGTTGGCGGTATTGCGAAGAGCCGTCGGGAGTTCCCCGATTATTGCGCTTTCAAATCACCCCGACAACGAAGAAGCTCTGGCCATGTTCTCCGCGGGCGTTCGTGGCTACTGCAACGCTCATGCCACGGCAGCGAACCTGCGTCAGGTGGCAAACGTGGTGCAGGCCGGTGGACTATGGATCGGCGAGGCATTGATGCAGAGGCTGCTCACGGCAACCCGGACCGCCATGCTACGGAAACCGGTTGTCCCGCCGGCGATAGACGAAAACGCAAGCGCCTCTGAAGACCGCTTGTCGGTGCTTTCCAAGCGCGAACTGGAGGTCGCCCGGACGGTTGCCGGCGGCTCCAGCAACAAGGAAGT
>DAIOGL010000186.1:0-5552 GCA_036745235.1 Sulfuritalea sp. | reverse complement strand
TCGACATCCTGGCGATGATCCAGCACGAAACGGACTGCTGGCTCGAAATCACCACGCTGCTGATCCCCGGCAAGAACGACGGCGACGATGAGCTGAAAGCGCTGTCGGCCTGGGTGGCCAAGGAACTCGGGCCCGATGTGCCGCTGCACTTCACTGCCTTCCATCCCGACTGGAAGATGAACGACATCCCGGCCACCCCGCCGGCGACCCTGACCCGTGCCCGCCGCATCGCGATGGATGCCGGCCTGCATTACGTCTATACCGGCAATGTGCACGACAAGAGCGGAGACAGGACGAATTGCCCCGGCTGCGGCAAGCCGGTGATAGCGCGCGACTGGTATCGCATCCTCGACTACGAGCTGGATGCGACGGGCCATTGCCGGAATTGCGGAACCGCGATTGCGGGGCGCTTCGGCGAGTTCGGCAAGCCTTTCGGCCCGCGCCGCATCCCGGTCAGGCTGCACGCCGGCGCCTGAACCGGACGGAGTTTGCACAAATGAAAGTCATCGGCGAATTTGCGGAAGGCAGCCAGCGCGAAACCTTGCTTGCCGATGGCCGCCGCTACGTCGCCACGTGGGAGTCGTCTGCGGGATACGTCGAGGTGCCGGGAATCACGGAGATCAAGGTGCAGATCGATGACGAGGCCGGCAGTGCCGTCTTGTACATGCTTTGGCTGCTGGTGGACATGAAGATTACGGGCGGCAAGGCCGGCACGCTGGAAGCCCTCGAATCGCACTCGCCGACGGGAAGCGACTGGGCCGCCTGCCTGGAGAGGAACTGCGAGCAGTGCCCGCCGTCGCTCCTGGAAGCAGGAGCCATCGCCTTGCTGGCGCTGATCGCTTCCCCGCCTGCGTGCCAGGGGCACGGACTCGGTACGCCGCTGGCCAGGGCCTTTGCCGAAACGGTTCTGGCACGGTTCGGAGTTCGCGCTTTCTGGATCCAGCCGATGCCCCTGGTGGAGCATGCGGCCACCGGCGTCTTCAAACCCAAACACGACGCCGGCTCGCGCAAGTTCGACCAGGCGAAAGACCGGCTCGAGAAGCACTATGAGCGCAGCATGGACGCGAAATGGACATGCCCGGACTACCTGCGCGTGGACCTCGCGCCGCCGGAGAACCCCCGAAAGGAAACGGCACCTCCGGCTTAAAGTACGACGCGGGTCCCCAGTTCCACGACCTGATTCGGCGGCAGACCGAAGAAATCCGCCGCCGTACGGGCATTGCGATACAACGTGGCGAACAGGGCTTCGCGCCAATAGGGCATGGCGGCGCCGACGCGGGGCATCACCGTTTCGCGGCCCAGGAAGTAGGAAGTCGTCATCGGTTCCAGGCTCAGCCCCTGCTCGGCGCACCACTCGAGCGCCGCCGGCACGTCCGGCACGTCCATGAAGCCGAAGTGAATCCCGACGCGGTAGAAGCGATGATTCAGGCGTTCGACCACCACGCGCTGCGCTTCGACCACGCGGGGCACGGACTCCACCGTCACGGTCACCAGCGCCACCTGTTCGTGGAGCACCTTGTTGTGCTTCAGGTTGTGCAGCAGGGCATGGGGCACATGGTCCGGGTAGGGCGTCATGAATACCGCGGTGCCGGGCACGGTAATGGTGTCCGGGGTCTCGATGCCGACGATGAATTCCCGCAGCAGGATGGCCTGGGTGTCTAGCCTCTCCTGCAGCAGCTTGCGCCCCGCCTTCCAGGTCGTCAGCACCAGATACACCGCGCCGCCGAAGACCAGCGGGAACCAGCCGCCGTCGAGAATCTTGGTCGAATTGGCGGCGAGGAAAGTCAGGTCGAGCGCCAGCAGCGCACCGAACACCGGTATCGCCAGGCGGCGGCGCCAACCCCACTGGCGGCGCGCGACAAGGTAGGCGAACAGGGTCGTGATGATCATGGTGCCGGTCACCGCGATGCCGTAGGCCGCCGCCAGATTGGTCGATGATTTGAAGGCGAGGACCAGGGCGATCACGCCGAGCAGCATCATCCAGTTGACGCCCGGCATGTAGATTTGTCCCATCTGGCTGCCGGAGGTGTGCCGCAACTCCATGCGCGGCGCGTAGCCGAGCTGTATCGCCTGCTGCGTGATCGAATACACGCCGGTGATCACCGCCTGCGAAGCGATCACCGTCGCCGCCGTGGCCAGCCCCACCAGGGGCAGCAGGAACCAGTCCGGCGCCATCAGGTAGAAAGGATTCCTGATCGTCGCCGGATCAGCCAGCAGCAGGGCGCCCTGGCCGAAGTAGTTGAGCAGCAGCGCCGGCAGCACCAGGCCGAACCAGGCCAGACGTATCGGCCGCCGGCCGAAGTGGCCCATGTCGGCATACAGCGCCTCGGCTCCGGTCAGGGCGAGGAAGACACTGCCCATGGCCAGGAAACCCAGTCCCGGATCGGCGGCGAGGAAGGCCAGTGCGTGCTGGGGCAGCAGCGCAGCGAGGATGCCGGGATGCTGCACGATCTGCATCAGGCCCATGATCCCCAATGCGACGAACCAGACGCAGGTAATCGGCCCGAAGGCGACGCCCACTTTCCCGGTGCCATGACTCTGAATCCAGAACAGGCCCACCAGGATGCCCAGCGTGATCGGCACCACATAGTGCGCGAACATCGGCGTCGCCACCTCCAGCCCCTCCACCGCCGAAAGCACCGAGATGGCGGGCGTGATCAGGCCGTCGCCGTAGAACAGCGCCGCGCCGAACAGCCCCAGCAGGATCACCCCTTGCCTCATGCGGCCGCTGATGCCTTCTTCGGCCAGCACCCGCGCCATCAGCGCCATGATGCCGCCCTCGCCCTTGTTGTCGGCGCGCAGGATCAGCGCGACGTACTTGAAGGACACCACGACGATCAGCGACCAGAACACCAGCGACAGGATGCCCAGCACGTTCGCCGCCGTGATCGGCACCGGATGGTGGGCATTGCCGAAGACTTCCTTGAGCGCATACAGCGGGCTGGTGCCGATGTCGCCATAGACGACGCCGAGGGCAGCGAGGGCGAGGACGGCGGTGGTGTCCTTGTCGGCTTCGTGGCTCATGAGATGGAATCCTGTAGTTGGAAACGGTAGCCGACCCCGGTTTCGGTCAGCAGGTGACGCGGTCGTGCCGGATCGGCTTCGAGTTTCTGCCGCAGATGGCCGATGTAGATGCGCAGATAGTGGCCGCGCTCGACGTAGCCCGGCCCCCATACGTCCTTCAGCAACTGGCGGTGCGTCAGTACGCGGCCGGCATTGGTCAGCAGCACGCCGAGCAGGCGGTATTCGATGGGCGTCAGGTGGATGGCGACCCCGTCGCGGGTCACCGAGCGATGGACGCGGTCGACGCGGATATTGCCGAACTCGATCACCGTCTCGCCGGCGCCGACTTTCTGGCGCCGCAGCAGGGCGCGCACCCGCGCCCGCATTTCCTGGACGCCGAAGGGCTTGGTCAGGTAATCGTCGGCGCCCGCATCGAGCGCCGCCACCTTCTCCGCCTCGGCCGAGCGGGCCGACAGGACCAGTAGCGGCAGCATCGTCCAGGTGCGCAGTTCGCGGATCAATTCGACGCCGTCGCGATCCGGCAGACCGAGGTCGATGATCGCCAGAGCCGGCCCAGGCCCGGTGAATACCTCCAGCGCCTCGGCCGCCGAACCAGCCTCGACCACGCGACCTTCGTCCTCCAGCGCGGCGCGGACGAAGCGCCGGATCTGCGGCTCGTCCTCCACCACCAGGATCAGCGGGCGATCGTCAGCCACCGGCTTCCTCCTCCAGCACCGGCGGCGTGCCCAAGGGCAGCGTGAATACCATGCGGGTTCCGCCTTCGGCGCGACGCTCCGCCCGGATGCGGCCGCCATGCACCTCGACGATGGCGCGGCAGATCGCCAAGCCAAGCCCGCCGCCGGCGCCCGAATGCCGTCCGCGCTCGAACAGGTCGAACACGCTTTCCTCGCCGTCCGGCGGCAAACCCGGTCCGGCGTCGGCAACGGCCACTTCCACGACCTCACCTGCCACCTGCGCGGTAATCAGGATTTCTCCCTCGGGCGCGTATTTCGCGGCGTTCTCCAGGAGATTGCAAAAGACCCGCTCCAGCAACACGGCATCGAACTCCAGCAGCGGCAGGTCCGGCGCCAGTTCCACGCACACCTCGCGTCCCGCCAGCGCTCCCGCCATAGCCTTGAGGCTGCTGCCGACCACTTCTTCCAGCGGCTGCCATTCCCGATTCAGAACGACCTTGCCGGTATGCAGACGGGCCATGTCCAGCAGGTTATGCACCAGTCCGGACAAACGCATTGCCTGGTCGCGTATCGCCACCGCGGATTCCAGTGCCGGCGGAGGCAGGGACGGCCGTGCCAGCGTCAGCGCATCGGCCAGCCCCACAAGCACCGTCAAGGGCGTACGCAGATCATGCGACACGGCAGAAAGCAGCGCGGTGCGCAGACGTTCGGATTCCATGTTCAGGGTAACTTCCTGAACCACTTCGCCGTAATGCAGGCGCTCGACGGTGATCGCCGCCAGCGATGCCACGGCGTCGAGCAGCGGACGCCTCCCGGCCGCGCAGAACCGCTCGGCATGGTCGGAGAAGACCAGCAGCACGCCGCGCGTCCGCGCCGACGAGACCAAGGGCAGTGCCAGCGCCGGCGCGAATCCGCTCTCCTCGGCGGCCAGGTGCATCGGCTGCCCCTGCTCGTACACGGCACGCACATGAGTCTGGTGCAAGTCCCTACCCTGCCGCGCCGGAATTGCGACCAGGGCGTCATCGCCGCGCGGCACATAGAGAACCGTCTCGATCTCCAGGCGCGAGCCGAGGAAGTCGCGCACGATGTCCGCCACCTGCTCCGCCGCGATCGCACCGGAAAGCAGTTTCGCCATGTCGTACAGCGCGCGCATCTCATCCTCGCGCCGGGTCGCCAGCAATGCCTTCTCGCGCAGGCGGGCAGCGAGTTGGCCGATCACCAGGGCCACCACCAGCATCACGGCGAAGGTGATCAGGTATTGGGCGTCGGCCACCGCCATCGAAAATCTCGGCTCGACGAAAAAGAAATCGAACAAAGCCACGCCGCCGAAGGCCGCCAGGATCGCCGGGCCGCTGCCCAGCCATACCGCGACCAGCGCCACCACCAGGACAAAGATCATGACGATGTTGGCCGCATCGACCATGCCGTGCAGTGGCAAGGTCAGCAACGTCGTCGCTGCGCAAGCCAGGATCGCTCGGATGTAATCGCCCATACCGCGTGAGGGTCCCGCTTCTTTCATGAATTCATGCTACCCGCCGGCATGTAAAAAGGGGGTAAAGATCGCCCGTGGCAACAGGCGCTGCACGGACCCGGTCTCGTCCGTCATGCCGGCTCGAACTCAACTGCCGGCCGCTCAGTGCACCGTGCACACCATGCAGGGATCGAAGCTGCGTACGACATGATGGATCGCCGGCGGCAGCGGCTCGGTGGCGCTGGCAGGCAATCCAGCCAGCGCCTGCTCCAGCGCGCCGGGCTGGCCGGAGGTGTCGCGCGGCGAAAAGTTCCACGTGGTCGGCGCAATGATCTGGTAGTTGTGGATGCGGCCGCGCCGCACGGTGATCCAGTGGCCGAGCG
>DAIOGL010000185.1:0-5657 GCA_036745235.1 Sulfuritalea sp. | reverse complement strand
GGCGCCGGACTGATCGCCATCAGCTTCAGCATCATCCGCATGCAGGTCCTCACGCATCGGGCGGAGATCGAGGTGAGTCAGCTGCTTGGCGCCACCGATGGCTTCATCCAGCGACCATTCCTGTACTACGGGGTCCTGCTCGGTCTCGGCGGGGGTATCGTGGCATGGCTGCTGGTCGGCGGCGCGGCACTCTGGCTGCGCACACCCTTGAGCGAGTTGGTGCGCCTGTATGACCTGACACTCGTGCTCCAGGCGCTTGACGCAAGGGATTCCGCCGTGCTGCTGGGCCTTGCCGCCGGCCTCGGCTGGGTCGGAGCGACGATCTCGCTGCGGCAGCATTTGAGGCAGAGCTGAGGGAAAATGAGACAAAGCATGCTTTTGGCGGGAACTCGCCTGCGACAGCGGGCGGCAGGCCGTAACTAAAAACCCACATTGCGTTTGGCCCGGCGGCGTCCAGTGGATTGCAACGGGCTATTCGGGAGATAATGCGCCTATGAGTGAAGAACAACCGATCGAACAACCTCCCGTCGAATCCGTACCCAACGATCCGCCAGCGGCGGATCCCGTACGCAACGAACCACCTCCTCCAGACCCGCGTCGCCGCTTGCGTGAGCTTCTGGCGATACCGGACCACCAGCGCACCGACGCGATTTGGGACGAGATCATCGAGTTGGAGATCTGCCTGGCGCCGGGCAACCGGGTCGCCCCAGGCGGACAAACGGAACAGCCCGCGCGGCGCCAGGGTTCGGGGCAGGGTCAGGGACGGCGACCGGAGCAGGCGCGCCGACAGGACGCGACACCCGGAGCCAAACCGGCGAAGCGTTTTTTCAAGAAGTCGAAGCGGCCTCCCGGCGGCCCGCCGAAGGTTTGAGGCTCGTCCTCACGGCTCGCCGTGAGGTAGTTGTCTTTCCGCGGCGTTTCGTCCGGAGGCCGCCTGTCATTGGATCACGCCTGCCGCCGGCGCGGACTCCAAGGTAGCCAGAAGGCCCTCGATCGAGGCTCTGCGTCCCGCAAGCGGGCAATCCCCGACTAAATTTGTCAGGAACTTCCGGAGGCGTTAGCACTCTTAGTTATAGAGTGCTAATATTGCCTTTAAGGAGGTCGTGCAATGAGTCAAACCATGTCTCTTGATCATTTCCCGATGCTCGCCGGGAGCGGCAGCATCGAGGCATTCATATCAGCAGCGAACCGGGTGCCGATGTTGAGCGAGGCCGAAGAGCAGGCTTTGGCCCGTCGCTTGCGCGACGAAGGTGACGTCGATGCAGCACGCCAGTTGGTGACTTCGCATTTGCGTTTGGTGATTGCCATTGCCCGGGGTTACTTGGGATATGGATTGCCGCACGCTGACCTGATCCAGGAAGGCAATATCGGCTTGATGAAGGCTGTGAAGCGTTTTGATCCGGATCGGGGAGTTCGTCTGGTGTCTTTCGCGATGCACTGGATCAAGGCCGAGATTCACGAATACATTCTCAAGAATTGGCGCTTGGTGAAAATTGCCACCACCAAGGCGCAGCGGAAATTGTTTTTCAACCTGCGCAGCATCAAGGCCTCGCTGGCGCAGGATTCGGGTTCGCGACAGGGTTTCAATACCTTGGGCGCCGAGGAAGTGACGGCGGTGGCGAAGCAACTCGGGGTCAAACCTGAAGAAGTCATCGAAATGGAAACGAGGCTGACGGGCGCAGATGTCTCGCTGGAGCCGATTTCCGACAATGACGAAGATAGCTACGCGCCCATCGCCTACCTGGCGGCGGATCACAGCATCGAGCCTTCCGCGATACTCGAGCGGAAGGAATATGACCGCCTGCAGGATGAAGGCCTGAGTTCGGCACTGGCAAGCCTCGACGACCGCAGTCGGGCGATTGTGCAGAGGCGCTGGTTGGTGGCGGACGGCGAAGAGGCAGCGACGCTGCATGAACTGGCTGCCGAATATGGTGTCTCGGCGGAGCGCATTCGTCAGATCGAAGTCAAGGCCATGCAGAAGATGAAAGGCCGGCTCGCCGCCTGAGCAAATTCGGCTGCACGGAAAACGGGCAGCCTCCTTTGGAGGCTGCCCGTTGCTTTCTCATGTCGCCGATTCGCGAAGGAGAATCTCCGACCGGCACTGCGCATCGAGCTGCAGCTCAAGAAACAGCGGCAGAAGGCTCATCAAGCCATCAGGTAGTGGTCAACCAGCAGGGCGGCGAACAGCAGCGCGAGGTAGAGAATCGACCAGCGGAAGGTAATGCGCGCCACGGCATCCGAGTAGTCGCGCCAGATCAGCCAGGCATAGCCGAGAAAGATCGTGTCGAGCAGCACAGCCGACGTCAGATAAAACCAGCCGGACATGCCGATCACGTAGGGCACCAGGGTCACCAGGGTCAGGCCCACGGTATAGAGGAACACATGCCGCCGGGTGTATTCGGCGCCATGCGTTACCGGCAGCATCGGCAGCCCTGCGGCGGCATATTCCTTGGTACGGTATAGCGCAAGCGACCAGAAGTGCGGCGGCGTCCACACGAAGATGATGAGAAACAGAAGCCATGCCTGGCCCGGCGCATCGCCGGTCACCGCCGCCCAGCCAAGCACCGGCGGCATCGCGCCGGATGCCCCGCCGATGACGATGTTCTGGGAAGTGTTGGGCTTGAGGAAGACGGTGTAGATCACCGCATAGCCGACGAAGGTGGCGAAGGTCAGCCACATGGTGTAGGGATTCACGAAAACATAGAGCAGGAAAAGGCCGAGACCGCCGATCAGGCCCGAGAAGACCAGGGTCTCCAGCGAATTGACCTCGCCTTGCGGCAGGGGCCGGCCGCGGGTGCGCGCCATCAGCGCATCGATCTTTTGTTCGATCAGGCAATTCGCCGCCGCCGCGGCACCCGCCACCAAAGCGATGCCCGTCGTGCCCGCCAGCAGGATGCGCCACGGCACCATGCCGGGAACGGCGAGGAACATGCCGATGACGGCACAGAAAACGATCAGCGAGACCACGCGCGGCTTCGCCAGCTGAAAGTAATGGAGCAGGCGCTGGGAGCCGAGTTGCAGTTTGAGGGTAGTAGATTTCACGTTTTAGGTTTCAACGATTGAACCCGGAACAAGGGTTTGAGTTTAGCACGCAGGCGGTTGCCGGACGGCGACCATGGAGCGACCGACGGCAGGGGATGCACCGGATTCGGCAGTCAACGGCGACGCCTGGCGCAGCGATGGCATTTTCAAAAGAAGGTATCTCGGCAGTCAGAACTTGATCAGCTTGCCGAGCTCGCGAATGAAGGCCTTCGGCTCGGGTTCGTCGGAGTAGCGGAAAACCACCAGGCCCCGCCTATCTACAAGGTTGATCTTGCGGCCGTCCTTGCCGCCAAGAACCTCCAGTACTTTGGGATTCGTCGCTTTGATCAGGACCAGGTCCGGATGCGCGGCGATCAGATCCGCCGCCGGCGTGGCGGCGTCCGTGATCAGCCAGAGGCGGTCGAGACGCGCAATGTTGCGGCCCTGCGCCGTGCGCGCCTGCCGGGTCAGGTAGAGCGTGTGCTGACACCGTTGATCGCAGCCGCCGGGCGTCGCAACGATCAGCAGCCATTTGCCGCTGACTGCCGGGTGTTCCAGCGCGGCGCCATCGGCGCGCTGCAGGAACTCGAATGGCAGCGGTATCGGATCAAGCGGCTGGCCGACGGTCGCCTTGACCTCCGGCGGCGAGATATAGCGAAAATACAAGGCCGCGAGCAGAGGCAGGACGCCTATCGCAACAATCGCCAGCAGGATCAATCGGCCATTGCGCCGGGCCGCAGCCGTTGCAGCCGCGGGTGCCGGGAGAGTGCCGTCGATTTCCTTGTTCGATTGCGTGTCTGCGTTCATTTCTTTCGCCATGCAAGGAAGCCGTAGGCCGCAGCCATCACGGCAAACACCAGCCACATCGCCGCGTAGCCGTAGTGCCGGGTTGCGGGATTTTCAGGGGAACCCCAGTCGCGGATCAGGCCATCACTGTCAGCACCGGTTTGCAGCAAGATCACTGGCAGTGCGTCAAGACCACTGAGTTGCCGGTATTCCGCTTCACGGACATGCTGCCAGACAGCGCCCTGAGGTGCAGTCTTCCGCAATTCGAAGGTACGGGTCTCGAAGCTGCGCGTCACCCCGGCGATCTCGACCTCGCCGACCGGCGTGGCAACCGACGGCACGTCGGAACGCAGTCGCGGGGCGGGGATCCAGCCGCGATTGACCAGCACCACGACTTCGCTGCCCGACAGTTGCAGGGGCGTCAGGACGTGATAGCCGGCGTGGCCGTCGTGAATCTTGTTATCGAGAAAAAGCATCTTCGCGGGTAACCAGCGCCCGCGTGCCGTCGCCATCCGGTCGAGCATCTTCTCGCGATTACGTTGCTGCGCCGACAAGCGGATCGGCGTCGAAACCAGGGCAGCCTGCTCGCGCTCGAACCGCTCGCCACGGGTTTCGGCGCGCCAGAGTTGCAGGCGCGCCATGCCGAGGCAGGTCAGAATCAGCATCATGACCAGCAGCGCGCGCAGGTACTGGCGCTTGAGCGAGAAAATCGACATTTGCGGGCGAGGTGTCTTGGTTGGGGTCGTGTACGAACCGCGAGTCCGGTAGACTGCACATTTTCAGAAGGGAAATCCATGCGCATCGTCGTCATACTGATGCTGATCGCCATCATCGCCAGCCTCGGCAGCGCGCTGGTCTATGTCTATCGCGATCAAGGCCAGGGCAAGACCCGGGCCGTCAAGGCATTATCGCTGCGCGTGGGCCTTTCGCTGGTTCTATTTCTATTCCTGATGGCGTCGTACCGGCTCGGCTGGATTGGCGAACGACTCTGATCCCGCTGGCGCGCAGCGCACGCCCGGTGCGCTGCGCCTCGTGCGCTACAGCCAATAGACGACGACGAACAGACCAAGCCAGACGACGTCGACGAAATGCCAGTACCACGCCACGGCCTCGAAGGCGAAGTGGCGTTCCGCGGTGAAGTGGCCCTTCAGGGTCCGCAGCAGGATCACGATCAGCATTGTCGCGCCGAGCGTCACATGAAAGCCGTGAAAACCGGTCAACATGTAGAAAGTCGAGCCATAGACCCCGGTGCTCATTTTCAGGTTCAGGTGACTATAGGCCTCTGCGTACTCGTAGGCCTGGAGGCTGATGAACAGAAGGCCAAGCAGGATCGTCAAGGCCAGGCCGGTGATCAGTTGCTTGCGCTTGTTCGCCACCAATCCCCAGTGCGCCCACGTCACCGTGACGCCCGAGCTCAACAGTAAAAGGGTATTGATTGCCGGAATGCCCCAGGCGTGCATCGGCGTGAAGGCGTCCTTGGCCGCCGGTCCTGCGCTGGGCCATTGGTTCTTGAAGCCGTCCCAGAGCAGCGCCTGGTCGGGACTCGCAAGATCGGGAACGGACAGGACGCGGACATAGAACAAGGCGCCGAAAAATGCCGCGAAGAACATGACTTCCGAGAAGATGAACCAGGCCATTGCCCAACGGAAGGAGCGATCCACCTGCAGGTTGTAGCTGCCGCTCTCGGACTCGCCGATCACCCGCCCGAACCACCCGAACAGCATGACCGCCAGAACGGCAAACCCGGCCACCAGCACGAATCCGCCATTGGCGATCGAATTGAACGTCAGCACGGCGCCGCTTGCCAGCAGGAGCAGGGCCAGCGAACCGACCAGCGGCCAGTGTGAAGG
>DAIOGL010000184.1:0-5670 GCA_036745235.1 Sulfuritalea sp. | reverse complement strand
AGGCCACCAGCGAACGTCTCGACAACCTTGAAGATCCCTACCGCCTGTTCCGCTGCCACACCATCATGAACTGCGTCGATGTGTGTCCGAAGGGACTGAACCCGACCAAGGCGATCGGCAAAATCAAGGAAATGATGGTTCGCCGGGCGGTCTGAGAGAATCATGGACGAGGAGCGCGCGGCCCGCATCAATCGCCTGAAATGGCATTGCCGGCGCGCCCTGCTGGAGCTGGATCTGGTGTTCGACCGCTTCTGGGAACGGCATGCGGACGATCTCGACGCACAAGGCGAGGCAGCGCTGGAAAAACTGCTGGAACTGGAAGACCACGATCTCTGGGCGTTGGTGAGCGGCAGGGAAGTCACCGGCGATCCGCAACTGGCGGCAATGATTGAGCGGCTACGGGATGTCTCGCCGATAGCCAATTTTAGGTAGCAGCAGCACCCCAACGGACCTTGAAGAGGATCTGACCATGAGCACGAATCGCACAGCAACCCTGACCATAGATGGCAAGACGGTAGAGTTCCCCGTAATGGTGGGAGTTCACGGCAACGACGTCATCGATATCCGCACGCTCGGCGCCAAGACCGGGTTGTTCACTTATGACTCCGGTTTCCTCTCGACGGCAAGCTGCCAGTCCAAGGTCACATTCATCGACGGAGACAAGGGCGAACTGCTGTATCGCGGCTATCCGATCGAGCAACTCGCGGAGCAGTGCAACTTTCTGGAAGTCGCCTATCTTCTGAAGAATGGCGAACTGCCGAACAAGGCGCAGAAGACCGATTTCGAAACGACGATCAAGAAGCACACGATGGTGCACGAGCAACTGGTGAAGTTCTACCAGGGCTTCCGTCGCGACGCGCATCCGATGGCCGTGATGGTCGGCGTAGTCGGCGCCCTGGCCGCCTTCTACCACGACGCGGTCGACTTCACCGATCCCGCCGAGCGCAATGTCTCCTTCATCCGCCTGGTCGCAAAACTGCCGACCATCGTCGCCATGGCCTACAAGTACAACACCGGCCAGCCCTTCATGTATCCGCGCAACGACCTCGACTACACCGCCAACTTCATGCACATGATGTTCGGCACGCCGTGCGAGGAATACAAGCCGAACCCCGTCCTCACGCACGCGCTGGACACCATCTTCACGCTGCACGCCGACCACGAACAGAACGCCTCGACGTCCACCGTTCGTCTGGCCGGATCGAGCGGCGCCAATCCCTTCGCCTGCATGTCGGCGGGCATCGCCTGCCTGTGGGGTCCGGCACACGGCGGCGCCAATGAAGCCTGCCTGCAAATGCTGGAAGAGATCGGCGACGTCTCCCGCGTCGGCGAGTACATCAAGCGGGCCAAGGACAAGAACGACAGCTTCAAGCTGATGGGCTTCGGGCATCGCGTGTACAAGAACTTCGACCCGCGCGCCAAGCTGATGAGCAAGGTCTGCGCCGACGTCCTGGCCGAACTCGGCCTGGAAAACGACCGCTTGTTCAAGCTGGCCAAGGAACTGGAAAAGATCGCGCTCGAGGATCCCTACTTCGTCGAGAAGAAGCTCTACCCGAACGTCGACTTCTATTCCGGCATCGTGCAGAAGGCGCTGGGCATCCCGACCTCGATGTTCACCTGCATCTTCGCCCTCGCGCGTACCGTCGGCTGGATGACGCAGTGGGAAGAGATGATCACCGATCCCGAGTACAAGATCGGGCGTCCGCGCCAGCTCTATATCGGCGCTGCCCGCCGCGACGTGACGCCGTTGACCAAGCGTTGAGGTGCCTGAGGGGCGCAGGCCGCCCCTCGTCCTTCTTGTCTCTCATCCACGATCAGGTGATGCAATGATGAAGCAGATGCTGTCCAATTCGTATCTGTTCGGCTCCAACACGCCTTACATAGAAGCGGTGTACGACTCCTACCGCGCCAACCCGGCCTCGGTGGAGCCGGCCTGGCGCGACTATTTCGACAAACTCGCCACCCTGCCGGGTGCGGGCAACTATACCGGGCCCGACGTGGCCCACTATCCGATCATCACCTCCTTCGCCCAGCGTGCGAAAGAAGGCACCCTGCAGGCCTCGTCCCGCGCCGCAAGTTCCGACGGCAAGCAGGTCAAGGTGCTGCAGATGATCAACGCCTACCGTTTCCTCGGCAATCGCTGGGCGCAGCTCGATCCGCTGAAACGCAGCGAGCGTCCCTCGATCCCGGAACTGGAACCTTCCCATTACGGGTTCACCGAGGCCGATCTCGGCCAGGCGTTCCAGACCGGTTCCTTCGCGGCGCTGCCCGAATCGGCCACCCTGCGCGAGATTCTCGAGGCCGTGCGCCAGACCTACTGCAGCACGATCGGCGCCGAGTTCATGTACCTGTCGGACGTCGGGCAGAAGCGCTGGCTGCAGGCCAAGCTGGAGCCCGTTCGCGCAACCCCGACCTACACGGCGGAGGAGAAGAAGCGCTTCCTGATTCAGCTGACCCAGGCCGAGACCCTGGAGCGCTATCTGCACACCAAGTATGTCGGCCAGAAGCGCTTCTCGCTGGAGGGCGGCGAAGCCCTGATCCTGGCGATGGACCAGCTGATCCGTACCGCCGGCACGGTCGGCGTGCAGGAGATGGTGATCGGCATGGCCCACCGCGGGCGCCTCAATGTGCTGGTCAACACGCTCGGCAAGCAGCCCTCCATGCTGTTCGACGAGTTCGAGGGCAAGAAGAAGTCGGCGCTCTCGGCCGGCGACGTCAAGTACCACATGGGCTACTCCTCGGATGTCGGCACGCCGGCCGGTCCGGTGCACCTGACCCTGGCCTTCAACCCCTCGCATCTTGAAATCGTCAATCCCGTGGTGGTCGGTTCGGTCTACGCGCGGCAGGTGCGCCGCGGCGCCGACGGCAAGAAGCAGGCGCTGCCGGTGCTGATCCACGGCGATGCCGCGGTGGCGGGGCAGGGCGTCAACCAGGAGATGCTGAACTTCTCCAATACGCGCGGCTACGGCACGGGCGGCACGGTGCATATCGTCGTCAATAACCAGATCGGCTTCACCACCTCCGACCTGCGCGATTACCGCTCTTCGCTTTACTGCACCGACATCTTCAAGATGATCGAGGCGCCGATCTTCCACGTCAATGGCGACGATCCCGAGGCCGTGGCACTGGTCACGCAGATCGCCATGGAATATCGCCAGGAATTCATGAAGGACGTCGTGATCGACATCGTCTGTTTCCGCAAGCTCGGCCACAACGAGCAGGACGAGCCGATGGTGACGCAGCCCCTGATGTACAAGAAGATCGCCCAGCACCCCGGCACCCGCAAGCTCTATGCGGACAAGCTCGAGGCCCAGGGCGTCATCGCCAAGGGCGATGCCGAGCAGATGATCAGGGACTATCGCTCCGCGCTGGATGAAGGCCGGCACCTGATCGATCCGGTGATCAGCGATTACCAGAGCAAGTTCTCGATCGACTGGACTCCCCACATCAACGTTCCCTACACCGAGAAATGCGATACGACCGTCTCGATGAGCGAGATGCAGCGCCTGGCGAAACGTCTCACCGCCATTCCCGCCAACTTCACGCTGCATTCCCGGGTGCAGAAGATCATCGACGACCGCAAGCTGATGGGCGATGGAAAGCTGCCTGTCGACTGGGGCATGGGCGAGAACCTGGCCTATGCCAGCCTGGTCGCCGCCGGCTTCAACATTCGCGTCTCGGGCGAGGATGTCGGCCGCGGCACCTTCTTCCACCGTCATGCCGCGCTGCACGATCAGAATCGTGAAAAATGGGACGAGGGCACCTACTGGCCGCTGCAGAACATCCAGGAGCACCAGGGCCGCTTCATGTGCTTCGATTCGGTGCTGTCCGAGGAAGCCGTGCTGGCCTTCGAATACGGCTTCGCCACCGCCGCACCCAACGAGCTGGTGGTCTGGGAAGCGCAATTCGGCGACTTCGCCAACGGCGCCCAGGTCGTGATCGACCAGTTCCTGTCCTCCGGCGAAGCCAAGTGGGGCCGCGGTTGCGGCCTGGTGCTGCTGCTGCCGCACGGTTACGAAGGCCAGGGCCCGGAGCATTCCTCGGCGCGCCTCGAACGCTACATGCAGTTGTCGGCCGAGTTCAACTGGGAAGTTTGCGTGCCCTCCAACGCGGCACAGGTCTACCACATGCTGCGCCGGCAGATGCTGCGCAAGCAGCGCAAGCCGCTGGTCGTGATGACGCCCAAGTCGCTGCTGCGCCACAAGGACGCCACGAGTTCGCTCGAGGAACTGGCCAACGGCACCTTCCAGACCATCATCGGCGAGGTCGACACGCTCGACCCGAAGAAGGTCACGCGCATGGTCACCTGCGCCGGCAAGATCTATTTCGAGCTGCTTGCCGCGCGGCGCGAGAAGAAGATCGACAACGTGGTGCTGGTGCGCGTCGAGCAGCTCTATCCGTTCGACGACCGCCGGCTGCACGAAGAGATGCTGAAGTATCCCAATCTCAAGGAACTGATCTGGTGCCAGGAAGAGCCGATGAACCAGGGCGCCTGGTACGCCAAGCATCATCGCCTGGAGCGGCTGATCAAGAAGGGCCAGATCCTCGATGCGGTGGCGCGTCCCTCGTCGCCATCCCCGGCCGTCGGCTACGCCGCAAAACACGTTCAGCAGCAGAAGGAAGTGGTCAACGCTGCGCTGGGCATCAAGGAATAACGGAGAAGCTATGCTGATCGAAGTCAAAGTCCCCCAGTTGTCGGAGTCGGTGGCCGAAGCCACCCTGTCGACGTGGCATGTCAAGGAAGGTGATGCGGTCGAGCGCGACCAGAACCTGATCGACATCGAAACCGACAAGGTGGTTCTGGAACTGCCTGCGCCCGATTCCGGCGTGATCGTCAAGATCGTCAAGGGCAACGGCGAAACCGTGGCGTCGGGCGAAGTCATCGCCCATCTCGATACCGAAGCCAAGGCCGCAGCCGCCGCGCCGGCAGCAGCGAAGCCCGCTGCCGCGGCAGCGGCACCGGCTCCGGCCGCAGCCGCGACGCCGATGCCCTCGGCGCGCAAGATCATGGCGGAAAAGGGCATCACCCCGGCCGAGGTGCAGGGCAGCGGCCGCGGCGGGCGCATTCTCAAGGAAGACGTCAGCGGCGGTGCGAAGGCTGCCGCGCCTGCGGCTGCCCCGGCCGCCGTGTCGCCGGCGCCGACTCCTGCCGCCAAGCCGGCGCTGCCGCAGCCCAGCGTGGTCAGTGCGGAAGCCATCATCGCCGACCGCCCGGAACAGCGCGTGCCGATGTCGCGCCTGCGCGCCCGCGTGGCCGAGCGCCTGCTCCAGTCGCAGGCCAGCAACGCCATCCTGACCACCTTCAACGAGGTGAACATGGCGCCGGTGATGGAGATGCGCAAGAAATACCAGGACAAGTTCGAGAAAGAGCACGGCGTCAAGCTCGGCTTCATGTCCTTCTTCGTCAAGGCCGCCGTCGCGGCGCTGAAGAAGTATCCCGTGATCAACGCCTCGGTCGACGGCAACGACATCGTCTATCACGGCTACTTCGACATCGGCATCGCCGTCGGCAGCCCGCGCGGGCTGGTGGTGCCGATCCTGCGCGACGCCGACCAGATGAGCCTGGCCCAGATCGAAAAGAAGATCGCCGAGTTCGGCGCCAAGGCCAAGGACGGCAAGCTTTCGCTGGAGGATCTCACCGGCGGCACCTTCTCGATCTCCAACGGCGGC
>DAIOGL010000183.1:0-5681 GCA_036745235.1 Sulfuritalea sp. | reverse complement strand
GAAGAATGTCGAGGCGCTGGCCAATCCCGAGGCGCTGGACTACTTCCGCGACCGGCCCGAGCTGAAGGGCTGACGCACCGGGCCGTCAGTCCTTTTTCGGTCCCTGTTCGAACTGGTCGACGCTCCAGTTCGCTCCTTCGTCGAGGCCCAGCGTGGCGGCGAGGAAGGGCAGGCACTCCTCGAGGGTGGCGGCCAGCGTCCACGGCGGATTGACCACGAACATGCCGCTGCCGTGCATGCCGCGGCCCTTGGTGGCCGGTGCGCGCACGCTCAGGGTGGCGTGCAGCCAGTGGCTGGCGCCGGCCTTTTTCAGTTTGTCCGGAAGGTGGTTGGCTTCGATGGTCGGCAGCATCGGATGCCAGACCAGGTAGGTACCGGTGGCGAAACGTTTCAACGCGTCCTTGAGCGCGGCGGCGACCTTCATGTAGTCGCTCTTGATTTCGTAGGACGGGTCGATCAGCACCAGCCCGCGGCGCGAGGGCGGCGGCAGCGCGGCCTTGAGCACTTCGAAGCCGTCCGCCTGTTCCACCGTGACGCGGCGGCCGGCATCCTTGAACTGGCGGCGCAGCAGGGCAAAGTCGGTCGAGTGCAGCTCGCACAGGCGCAGGGTATCGCGTACATGGGCATCGTCCCGCATCAGGTTGGCGGCGATTCGCGGCGACCCCGGGTAGCGGCGCAGCGTGGCGCTGCCGTTGAGCGCACGCACCAGCGCCACATACTCGGCCAGCGCCGGCGGCAGATCCTTGCGCTCCCAAAGGCGGCCGATTCCCTGGACATACTCGCCGGTGCGCTTGGCATGTTCATCATCGAGGGCATAGAAACCCGCGCCGGCGTGCGTGTCGACCAGGCTATAGGGCTTGTCCTTGCTGTTCATGTGCTCGATGCAGAGCTTGAGCACGAGGTGCTTGAGGACATCGGCGTGGTTGCCGGCGTGGTAGGCGTGGCGATAACTGAGCATAAGAGCCTATTTCAGTAGGAATCGTACCCCGCGCCGGTTGGCGTTGGGATGCGATGCGAGGCGGAGGGAGTGCCGCATGGTACATGCCATGCAAACGACCGACAACGTGGCAGCGCGCCCAACGCCCGACGGCCCTTCGGGTTGTGGCCAGGATCGGCGTCTGCGGCGTTGCAGCGCTTGCCAATGGAACAACCATTGGCCGCGCACTGCGCCTTGCATCCATCCGATCCTGGTCACAACGCGGGGCATGATTCCTACTGAAATAGGCTCTAAGGGCGGGATAGAATGCGCGACCATGAATGATACGCAGGGAATCCGGGTTTCAAAACTCCTCGCTGAGCGCGGGCTGTGTTCGCGGCGGGAGGCCGACGCCTATATCGAACGCGGGCTGGTTTTTGTCGATGGCCAGCGCGTCACGCAACTGGGGACCCGGGCCGCGGCCGACGCGGTGATCACGCTGGCGCCGGAGGCACGCGCGACGCAGGCGCGGCAGGCGACCATCCTGCTGCACAAGCCGATGGGCTACGTCTCCGGCCAGGCCGAAGACGGCCACCAGCCGGCGGCGAGCCTGATTTCGCCGAAAACCCAGATGGCTGGGGATCATCAGCGCTTCCAGCCGTCGCACCTGAAGGGCCTGGCGCCGGCCGGCCGGCTCGACATCGATTCCACCGGACTGCTGGTCCTGACCCAGGACGGGCGCGTGGCGCGACAACTGATCGGCGACGATTCGAAGGTCGAGAAGGAATATCTGGTGCGCGTCGAAGGCGCGCTCGACGCGCGCGGCCTGGCGCTGCTCAATCACGGCCTCGAACTGGATGGCAAGCAGTTGCGTCCGGCCAAGGTGGCGTGGGCGAATCCCGAACAGCTGCGCTTCGTCCTCACCGAAGGCCGCAAGCGGCAGATCCGGCGCATGTGCGAACTGGTCGGCCTGCGCGTCACCGGCCTGAAGCGCGTGCGCATCGGCCGCGTGCGCCTGGGCGACCTGCCTCTGGGGCAGTGGCGCTTCCTGCGCGAAGGCGAAGTCTTCTAGGGGCTTCGCGCACGTTGCCCGCCGGGCTTGACTTGGCGGGCACGCTTGCCGAGTATGCAGGTATGGATGCACCTCTTGAAGCGGTTCATGGCGAGCAAGGTCCGGTGCGGGCGCCACGCCCGGCCTGGCAGCGGCCTACCCTGTGGGCCATCGGCCTGCTGGCCGTGGCCGCCATCACCGCCTTGGCGTTTGCCGCCTACCGGCAGCCGGAACTGCTGCTGAATCTAATGGGACTTCGCTACTGCGGCTAGTCCCGGTTGTCCGTTGGCGGCCGTTAACCAGGCACCGGAGCTCTCTTCCAGGCGTCCATGCCGTTTTGACGAGCGATTGGAGCCATAAGACGCTAATAACCATACTCGTAATGTTGTCAAAAGACCTGCTCGTGGCTAGAATTTACATGCCATTTTCGGCATGGGGGAGAAGACAACATGAGTATTCTTAGTTGGCTGAAGAACACACTGGCCGGCGAAATGCCGGTAAAGATGGAGTTTGCCGAGCACGAACAGCACCTGCATGGACTCGACATGAAGGTAGCGCTTGACGCTCATGCCGCCTGGAAGGCCCGGCTCGAGTCGCAGATTCACGGTGATGCCGGGGAGGCCTTGAACGTGGCGACGGTCGCCGCGGACAGGAACTGCGCGCTTGGCGAATGGATTCACGGCGACGGCAAACGGCAGTTTTCCGCCTATCCCGAGTACGAGCAGCTGCGCAAGGCTCACGCCGATTTTCACCTGTGTGCCGGCAGCATTCTGAGTGATGCCCACGCAGGCAAGACAGCGGTCGCGGACCATGCCCTGAAGCGGGACTTTCGGCACCATTCCGACGCGGTTCAACTGGCACTGGTGAGGCTTTACGCGAAGGAGACGGAACTGCAGCGGAACGCGCACGGGGCGCACCGCTGATCGCTGGTCCGGATTGCGTCAGCGCCGGGTGGCCCAAACCCCGCCTCCGGCATCCGTGCGGCCCACTCGCACCGGCAATCTCATTACGTGCTCCTTGTCTGAAGCCCCGCGGTTTGGTATCATGGCGGGCTTCCCTTGCTCCACCCGTTACGCATGCGGGGGGGCTGTAACCCAACCACAAGGAGATTGCATGCGCCATTATGAAGTTGTATTTATCGTTCACCCGGATCAGTCCGAGCAGGTTCCGGCGATGATCGAGCGTTACAAGACGCTGGTCACCGGCCGCAACGGAGCCATCCACCGGCTCGAAGACTGGGGTCGTCGCCAGATGGCCTATCCGATCCAGAAGGTGCACAAAGCCCACTACGTGCTGATGAATATCGAGTGCGACGGTGAAACCCTGGCCGAGCTGGAGCACGCCTTCAAGTTCAACGATGCCGTATTGCGCCACCTGACGGTGAAGACGCGCAAGGCGGTGGTGACTCCTTCCCCGATGATGAAGGAAGAGAAGTCGCGTTCGCTGACCCAGGGCGATGCCAAGGTCGAGGCTCCGGCTGCTGCCGTTGCCGCCTGAGGATAAGCCGAGCAATCTGACGCAGTTGTCGGGTCGCTTGCTTGAGCGTGGCGCATTGCGCCGCACCCCCGCCGGGATACCGGTTCTCGAATTTCTCCTCGCGCATGTCTCGACCCAGGTCGAAGCCGACGTCGAGCGCAAGGTGGAATGCGAGATGGCCTGTGTAGCAATGGGCCGCCCGGCACAAGTGCTGCTTGCAGCCAAGCCGGGAGACGGGATCAGGGTGGCAGGTTTTCTTGCCGCCAGAAGCCTCAAGCGACGCAGCCCGATACTGCACGTGAATACAGTCGAATTCGTGGAAGGAACACAAAATGGCATTCAAGCCTAAGAGCAAGACCGGTGTAAAGCGCAAGGACGACAAGGGCCGCAGCCTGTTCAAGCGCCGCAAGTTCTGTCGCTTTACCGCAGAGAAGATCGAAGAGATCGACTACAAGGATGTCGAGATCCTCAAGGACTTCATCGCTGAAAACGCCAAGATCATGCCGGCACGCATCACCGGCACCAAGACCGGCTATCAGCGCCAGTTGTCGACCGCCATCAAGCGTGCGCGTTTCCTGGCCCTGATGCCCTACACCGATCTGCACCAGTAAGCGAGGACGAGACCATGCAAATCATTCTGATGGAAAAAGTCGTGAATCTCGGCGGCCTCGGCGACGTGGTCAAGGTCAAGGACGGCTACGCCCGCAACTTCCTGATCCCGCAAGGCAAGGCCAAGCGCGCGACGGAAGCCAACCGCAAGATATTCGAGGAAAAGCGCGCCGAACTCGAGCGCGCCCAAGCCGAGGCGATTGCCGCTGCCCAGGCCCAGCTCGAGAAGATCGAAGGCCTGATGCTGCAGATCACGCGCAAGACCGGCGTCGATGGCCGGCTGTTCGGCTCGGTGTCGACCCATGACATCGCCGAGGCGCTCGCCGCCCAGGGTTTCCAGGTCGAGAAGTCGGCGATCAGGCTGCCCGAAGGTCCGCTCAAGACCATCGGCGACACGCCGGTGCAGATCGCACTGCACACCGACGTGGTGGCCACCGTCACGGTGTCCGTGCTCGGCGAACACTAAGCCGCGCCGTACGTCGCAAAAGGCGGGCCGCTGATGCAGAATCAGCGGCCCGTTTTTATGTCTCGCCCGTGAACGGGCGGGACGGTATCCCCTGGTGGGACTATTGCGCTGCGAGAATTCAATCCACTGCATTTACACAGTTTTTCCACAGCATTTCCACAACTTGTCCACTTACCATTCGCCGCCTTGCGGGGTAGACTCTTTGCTTCATTTCGGAGACAGCGATGGCCCAGGTACGCGCCTTTAATCCCCCCCAGCCCGTCGATTCCCAGGTCGCCGCGCTGAAGCTCCCTCCCCATTCCATCGAAGCCGAGCAGTCGCTGATCGGCGGCCTGCTGATCGACAACGCGTCGTGGGACCGCATCGGCGACGTCGTGCGCGAGACGGACTTCTATCGCGACGACCACCGGCGGATTTTTCGCCACATCGGCAAGCTGATCCAGCAGGGCCGGCCGGCCGACGTGGTGACCGTGTATGAGTCGATCGAACAGTCGAACGAGGTGGATCAGACGGGGGGGCTCGGCTATCTCGGCGAGATCGCCAACGCCACGCCCTCGGCGGCCAACATCCGCCGCTACGCGGAAATCGTCCGTGAGCGCGCCATCCTGCGCCAACTGGTGACGGTCGGCGACGAAATCGCCGGCAATGCGCTGAATCCTGCCGGGCGCGATGTCAAGACGCTGCTCGACGATGCCGAACAGCGCATCTTCCAGATCGCCGAAGCCGGCAATCGCGGCAGCAATGGTTTCGTCGCGATCCAGCCTCTGCTGGGCGAAGTCGTCGAGCGCATGGAGACCCTGCTGGCGCGCGACAGCCAGTCCGACATTACCGGCGTCGCGACCGGGTTCGCCGATCTCGACCGCATGACTTCGGGGCTGCAACCAGGTGACATGGTAGTGGTCGCCGGCCGCCCGTCGATGGGGAAGGCGCAGCCACTTGATGCAGGGGTTCGTACACCCCATGGCTGGAAAAAGATGGGCGATTTGGCCGTTGGCGACGCTTTGGCTTCGGTTGACGGCGCGCCGTCGATCGTGACGGGAGTCTATCCGCAGGGTGAGCGTCAGATTTATCGCGTCACTTTTTCAGATGGAAGATCGGCCGAATGCTGCGCGGAGCATCTCTGGCGTATTCACTATAGGGGCTGGGATCGGCCGCGCACGGTT
>DAIOGL010000182.1:0-5721 GCA_036745235.1 Sulfuritalea sp. | reverse complement strand
CGCGTGAATTGATCAGATGCATGCCCGGATTCGCGACCTGCGCGGCTGATTGTCACTGCGGCGCCATGCACGCACGGCGGCGGGCGCGCCGATACCGGAGGCATACCGCGATGCAAACCTTGCGGCAGCTCTCACCACTACGGGCTTCGGGACTGTTGCGTCGCAATCTCACCCGGCGGACGTACGGCGCGTCCCATCGACAGCCTCCGCGTCGGCTTGAAGCATTTCCCTGCTCAGGCGACTGCCACCGAATCCGCGTTGGGAAGGGGCTTGGCCCGTTTCGCCGCTTCGGCTGCCTGTACTTCCTCGACTTTCTTCAAGAATTCGTTGATGGCCGGGAAGTTGTTCTTCAGCGCCACATCGGAAGCCTTGCCGGACGGCCCGACGAGGAAGGGCGACGCGTGGTGTTTGATCAGCATCTGGACCATCTTGAACTCGCCACGTTGAGCGGCCCACATCAGCGGCGACATGCCTTGCTCATCGGTGGTGTCGAGGTCGAAATCCATGGAGAGCAGCGTTTTGACGTAAGGAAGATTGCTGCGCTGGATAGCGCTGAGCAGGACTTGCGTTGCTTCGGGATTCTGTTTGCGCTTCTTCGGTTCCAGCCCTGTGGGCACGACCTTGGTCTTGTAGTTGAGCAGAGACAGCACGACCATGGCGATCAGTGCTGCCAGGAGGGGCGTCTTGCTTACGTGCAGGGACTCGGCCCACTGTTCCGGCAGATTGGCGCCAACGGCAAGCAAGGCATAGAGCAGGAAAAAGAAGAACCTGACATAAAGAAACAGCGCCAGCACCACCATCATGCCCAGCAGGGCCATCAACAGGCCGGTTTCTACGCCGATCCTGTCGAGCACATGCTGGGGAAGATTGGCGACCATGGCCATGGCGCCAACCAGTCCGAGCAGGATCCATTCTCTGATCTGTTTCTGTTTGACGATATCCATATCGATCCGAAATCAGAAATGCCTGTTGCAGAAGAGTGGAATTCAAGTCATGAGTCGGCGACAATATACAAATTCCACCAACATCAATGGCGGATTCCACTTCCGGTCTCGCTCATGGTAATTCGATGAACTGTATGCAATTTAGCGCATATTTTGCCCAGATGGAATTCTCTCGAACAAAAAAAACGCAGCTCTCAATGCGGCGATTTTGTGGAATTTAGCGATAAGAAGCGATAAAGTTATCTTTTTTGTGCACAGCGGCAATCCGCTGGCACGACAACTAGGAGAGGCAGTGATGAAACGGCAATGGGTGTTTGCTTTCGAGGAAGGCGACGGCAAGAACAAGATGCTGCTGGGCGGCAAGGGCGCGAATCTGTGCGAAATGACGCAGATCGGACTCAATGTGCCGCCTGGTTTCGTGATTACCACGGAAGCCTGCCTCGCGTTTCTTGAAAAGGATCGCCTGCCTGAGGGCGCGATGGAGGAGACCCTTGCGCACATGAAGGCCCTGGAAAAGAAGACCGGGAAGACCTTTGGCGGCGCGGAAAACCCGCTGCTGGTCTCGGTACGCTCGGGTTCCTCCATGTCGATGCCGGGCATGATGGACACTGTTCTCAATCTGGGACTCAACCAGACCACGCTCAAGGGGCTGATCGCCCAGACCGGCAATCCGCGCTTCGGCTACGACGCGTGGCGTCGCTTCATCCAGCTTTTCGGCAAGATCGCCCTCGGCATTGCCGATGAGCACTTCGACGCAGCGATGGCGGTGATCAAGACCCGCTATGGCGCCGCACAGGATATCGATCTGAAACCCGATCATCTGGCCGAACTGGCCAAGGAATTTCTTGCCATCGTCAAGCGCCATACCGGCAAGCCCTTCCCGGAAGATCCCTACCAGCAACTGGAAATCGCCATTGGCGCGGTCTTCCGGTCCTGGAACGGCAAACGCGCAATCGACTATCGCAAGCAGTTCAAGATCACCAAGGAGATGGCCAACGGCACCGCGGTCAATATCGTGACCATGGTGTTCGGCAACATGGGCACGGACTCCGGCACCGGCGTCGGCTTCACGCGCAATCCCGGAACCGGCGAAAACGTCATCTACGGCGAATACCTGGTCAACGCCCAGGGCGAGGATGTGGTGGCCGGCATTCGCACGCCGAAGCCGATCGCCGAGATGGAACAGGAAATGCCGGAAATCTACCGGCAGTTGCAGGAACTGCATGCGCGTCTGGAAGGACACTATGCGGAAGTGCAGGACTTCGAATTCACCATCGAGAAGGGCCGTCTCTACTGCCTGCAAACACGCAACGGCAAGATGAATGCGCGCGCAATGCTGCGCACTTCGGTCGAAATGCACCGTGAAGGTCTGATCACGCGCGAGAAAGCCCTGACGCGCATCGATCCGACACTGCTTGAGCAGATGCTGGCGCCCCAGCTTGTGGCCGATTTCAAGGGCAAGCCGCTGGCGACGGGCCTGCCGGCGTCCCCGGGGGCTGCCTCCGGAAGGATCGTGTTCGATGCCGACTCGGCGGAAGAGCGCGGCAAGGCTGGCGAACGCATCATCCTGGTGCGCGAGGAAACCAAGCCGGAAGACATTCATGGCTTCTTCCAGGCCCAGGGCATCCTGACCAGCCGCGGTGGCAAGACCTCGCATGCGGCCGTGGTTGCCCGCGGCATGGGCAAACCCTGCGTCTCGGGTTGCGAGGCCATCGTCATCAATGACACGGCGCGGCGCGCCACGATCGGCGAGACCACCTTGCACGAAGGCGACGTCATCACCATCGACGGCAGCAACGGCAACGTCTACGCCGGCGAAGTTCCGACGGTCGAAGCGGAATTCACCGAAGACATGGAAACCCTGCTGGGCTGGGCCGACGAGGTCGCGCGACTCAAGGTAATGGCCAATGCCGACACGCCGGACGACGCTGCCCGCGCGCGGCGTTACGGTGCCATGGGCATCGGCCTGTGCCGCACCGAGCGCATGTTCAACAGCTCGGATCGCCTGCCGATAGTGCAGGAGATGATCCTCGCCGAGTCCGTCGAGGAGCGCCAGACGGCGCTGGACCGGCTGCTGCCGATTCAGCGCTCCGACTTCAAGGGCATTTTCAAGGCCATGAAGGGCCTGCCGGTGACGGTGCGCCTGCTCGACCCGCCGATGCACGAATTCCTGCCGACGGCAGCGCAGCTGGAACTTGAGATCGCGCATTTGCACCACATGCGCGATTCGATCAAGGCCATGGAGGAACTGCCGGAGACGCTGAAGCTGCTCAGTCCGCGGCTGTACCAGCAGTATGCGGATGGCCTGGGCAAGTTGTCGGTGAGCATGAAGGAGTTCAAGGACGGCCATCTCGACGTGGACGCGATCCACAAGAAGGAAAAGATCCTCAAGAAGGTCCGCGCGCTGTCCGAGGTCAACCCCATGCTTGGCCACCGCGGCGTGCGACTGGGCATCACCTATCCCGAGATCTACATGATGCAGATCCAGGCGATCCTGGAAGCCGCCGCCCTCTGCGCCAAGGAAGGGACCGAGGTCCATCCGGAAATCATGGTGCCCCAGGTGGCGACGGTCGAGGAATTGTGCCGCATTCACAGCTACGTCAAGCGCTTGCACAAGGTCGTCGAACTGACCCACGGCATCAAGGTGAGCGTCAAGTTCGGCAGCATGCTGGAAGTGGTGCGCGCCTGCCTGCGCGCCGGACGCATGGCCGAAGACGCCGAGTTCTTCTCCTTCGGCACCAACGACCTGACGCAAGCCACCTTCTCCTTCAGCCGCGAGGATGCCGAGAACAAGTTCCTGCCGGCCTATATCGAAGCCGGCATCCTGCAGGACAATCCCTTCGAGGTGCTGGATCAGAAGGGCGTCGGCGAGTTGATGAAGCTGGCCGTGACCGAAGGACGCAAGACGCGTCCCGACTTGAAGGTAGGCATCTGCGGCGAGCATGGCGGGCACCCGGGATCGATCCAGTTCTGCCACGGCATCGGGCTGACCTACGTCTCCTGTTCGGGGCCGCGCGTGCCGATCGCGCGACTGGCTGCGGCGCAGGCACAACTGCTGGAGTCGGGCGGCGCGGTCACCAAGAACGCGTAAGGCCTGTCCAGCCACGGCAAACGCAGTGGATGGCGGCGGCGATGCCATAATCAGCCCCATGGACGATAGCGAATTCATGGGGCTGGCGCTGGATCTGGCACGCGAGGCTGGTGCCGCCGGCGAGGTTCCGGTGGGCGCGCTGGTCGTCTGGGGCGGGGAGGTGGTCGGTCGCGGCTTCAACCAGCCGCTTGGTCGCCACGACCCGACGGCCCATGCCGAAATCATGGCCCTGCGCGATGCGGCGACACGCCTGGGCAACTACCGGCTACCCGGCTGCAGCCTGTATGTCACGCTGGAGCCCTGTGCCATGTGTGCCGGCGCGATCATGCATGCGCGAATCGACCGCGTCGTGTTCGGTGCGCGCGATCCGAAGACCGGGGCCGCCGGCAGCATCATCGACCTGTTCGCCGAGTCCCGCCTCAACCACCATGCCACCATCGTCGGCGGCGTGCTGGCGGATGAATGCGGCAGCCTGCTCTCGAGTTTTTTCAGCGCGCGCCGCAGACGTACGCTGGTGGCCTGATACAACGTGTCGGTGCACATCCGCATCAGCCTGCCGCAGCAATCCCTGGAGCTGCATGACGAGCGCGGGACATTGCTGCGCCGCTATCCGGTATCCACCGCAAGGAACGGCGCCGGCGAGCAGAACGGCAGCTTTTGTACACCGCGCGGCCGGCATATCGTGCGGGCAAAAGTCGGCACCGGCGAGATGGCGAATAGCGTTTTCGTGCGCCGCCGGCCGACCGGGGAAGTGTGGACGCCGCAGCTTGCGGAACAATTTCCCGACCGCGACTGGATACTGACGCGCATCCTGTGGCTGTCGGGCAAGGAGCCGGGTCGCAATCGACTCGGCGAAGTAGACACCATGCGCCGCTATATCTACCTTCACGGTTCGCCCGACACGGTCCCCATGGGTACGCCCGGTTCGATCGGATGCGTGCGCATGCGCAATCAGGACATCATCGAACTGTTCGATCTGGTCCCGGCATATACGCCGGTGGATATCGTCGAATTCGGCGTCGAGGCCGGATCGTGGAGCGAACTGGGCGGGCAGGCGCGCCAGATCCGCGATGCAGTGTTCGTCGAGGAACAGAAAGTGCCGCGGGACATCGAGTGGGACGAACATGATTCCCCGAGCCGACACGTCATCGCGCGCGACAGCGATGGCGGAGCCATCGGCACCGGGCGGCTCCTGCCGGACGGTCATATCGGCCGCATGGCGGTGTTGGCGGATTGGCGCGGCAAGGGTGTCGGCCGCGCGCTCCTTGAAAGGCTGCTGGAAGAGGCTCGCCTGCGGGGTCATGCGCATTTGGCGCTGCACGCCCAAACTCAGGCCAGCGGCTTCTACCGGCGCTTCGGCTTTGTCGAGGAAGGACCGGAATTCATGGAAGCCGGGATTCCGCACCGGACCATGGTGCGCTCAATTTGAGGCGGTAGCGCCTCCGCTCGCCGGGCTGCGCGCCGGGCAACCAGGTCTGTTCGTCGAAACTCGTCCAGCCATCCTTGTCGATGCACAACACCGTGGAACAGCGTGTGCCGTAGTCCGGCGATTTGACGAAGGCCGAGGACAGGAGGCGTTCCCACTCGAGCGGCACCCCGGTTTGCGGCAAGTGCTCGTCGGGATGGATGCCGTCATCCTGAAGCAGCCGGAACAGGGCCTCATCGGCGGGCAGGCCATCCAGCGCC
>DAIOGL010000181.1:0-5728 GCA_036745235.1 Sulfuritalea sp. | reverse complement strand
CCGACGTCGGCGCCCTTGGTGAAGATGCCGCCGCCCAGACGGGCGAAGATCGAAATCAGGGAAGAGCCAAAGCCAAGGCCGACCAGCGGATGAATGATGTCTTCCATCCTGGCACCGGCGCCGCCCAGCGTCTTCAGCACGGCGTAGTAGCCGGCGACACCCAGCAGGCCGAGGCCCACCACCAGCATGCCGGTGATGGCGCCGCCCTTGAAGGCGACGTTGAGCGCCTCGTTGAGGCCGATGCGGGCCGCCTCTGCGGTACGCACATTGGCACGCACCGAGACGTTCATGCCGATGTAGCCCGCCGCTCCCGAAAGCACGGCACCGATGATGAAGCCGATGGCAGTGGTGGTGCCGAGGAATATCCAGATGGCAATCGCAAGCACGACACCGACAATTCCGATCGTGGTGTATTGACGATTCAAATACGCTTGGGCGCCTTCCTGAATCGCCGCTGCGATTTCCTTCATGCGGTCATTTCCCGCCGGTTGGGCCAGAATCCACTGGCTCATGATCCAGCCGTAAGCGATTGCCGCTACGGCACAGACCAGCGCAAACATCAGTCCTGCTGACATAAGATCTCCCCCTCAGATAATTAATGAACTCAATACATTATTTTATCATGCGATCCGGGTTGTGCAGCCTCCAAACGCGCCGAGTCCGATTGTTTCAAACTCGACGAAGCGCCCGGCACCGCCGACGAGATCACATAGTGCATCGTCCATCCCCAAGACAGAAGAAATTCATTTGATGGACAAATCCGGTTGATGGATGCCGGCCGTGATCACTGGCGGATATAGTGAATGGTAGAGTGTAATTTTCCCGCCTGCCTGGCCCAATGCTGAGGACGGATCAACTGACATGACCGACAACCAATCCAGTCTGCTCAATCGAATCGAACGCAGGACCTTGCCGCGCGGAAAGGTGTTGGTCGCTCAGGGCGGAGGACCGACCGCAGTCATCAATCAATCGATGGCCGGCGTCGTCCTGGAAGCCCGCAAGTTCCGCAATGTCGAACTCGTCTACGGCGCCTATCACGGCGTATCAGGCATCGTCGACGAGGAATTCCTCGACCTGACGCAGGAAACCAGCCACAACATAGAAATGGTGGCCAACACGCCGTCCTCCGCGCTTGGTTCGACGCGCGACAAGCCCGATCTGAAGTATTGCCAGGAGATATTCAAGGTTCTCAAGGCGCATGACATCGGCTACTTTTTTTACATCGGCGGCAACGACTCTTCCGACACGGTGCGGATCGTCAGCGAGGAAGCACGCCGAGCAGGTTATCCCTTGCGCTGCATCCACATTCCGAAGACCATCGACAATGACCTGGTCGGCAATGACCACACTCCGGGCTTCCCGTCGGCGGCCCGCTTCGTTGCACAGGCGTTCATGGGGGCCAACCTGGACAACTCTGCGCTGCCGGGGGTCTATCTGGCGGTGGTGATGGGCCGGCATGCAGGTTTTCTGACGGCGGCATCGGCGCTGGGCAAGAAGTTCCCTGACGATGGGCCGCATCTGATCTATCTTCCGGAACGCACTTTCAGCGTCGATAAATTTCTGGCGGACGTCAAGACCACCTATGAGAAATACGGCCGCTGCGTGATCGCCGCGTCGGAGGGCATTCACGACAGCAAGGGCACCCCCATCATCACTCAACTGGCGACCCAGGTCGAGCGGGATGCACACGGCAATCTGCAACTCTCGGGTACCGGCGCGCTGGCCGATCTGCTTTGCGACGAGATCAAGAGCAAACTGGGCATCAAACGCGTGCGGGGCGATACATTCGGCTATCTCCAGCGCTCCTTCATGGGATGCGTATCGGATGTCGATCAGCGCGAAGCCCGCGAGGTCGGCGAAAAGGCCGTGCAGTACGCCATGTGGGGCGATCGAGACGGCTCAGTCGCCATCAAGCGTACCGGTTTCTACTCGGTCGATTACCAGCTGGTTCCGCTCGAGAGCGTGGCGGGAAAGACGCGCGTCATGGAAGACGAGTTCATTGCCGCCAGCAATACCGATGTCACCGACGCGTTCCGAATGTATCTGCGTCCCTTGCTCGGTTCAGGAATGCCGGACGCCTATCGCCTGCGGCTGAACAAGGTCGACAAGATACTGAATCCCGCCGGCTAGGCAAGCCTGCCGGATCGGGCGACCCGGGTACACATCCACGCAGATCCGCCCGAATCAATCGCCGAAGCTGATTCCAATATCCCTGCCGGTTTGCAGCGTGTCGCAGTCGAGGGGAACGCCCTTCATGCGCCCGGCCACTTCCTCCAGCGCGACATAGTTCACGTTGGGGAATGCGAGGGCCACCATGACACCGGACCGCCCCTCTTCCAGGCCCCTGACCGCGGCGGTACCAAAACGCATGGCGGCCAGGCGATCGAACGACGTCGGACTGCCTCCGCGCAGCAGATGACCCAGCACGACGACCCGGACGTCCTTGCCGGTCCGTTCGCCAAGTGCCCGCGCGATACGCTCGCCCACGCCCCCCAGGCGCTCGGCATGCCCGATCTCGGCGGGTGCCAGGATTTCCCGATGGCCATGGACGGGCTCGGCCCCCTCGGCTACCACGACAATGGAATACATCCGCCCCTCAGCGTCCCGGGCGCGAATCTTGGCGGCCACCTTGTCCACATCAAAAGGAATCTCCGGGATCAGGATGACGTGGGCGCTGCCGGAAATGCCCGCGTGCAACGCGATCCAGCCTGCATAGCGCCCCATGACCTCGACCACCATCACCCGCTGATGGCTTTGTGCAGTGCTGTGCAGGCGATCGATGCACTCCGTTGCAAAAGCGACGGCGGAATCGAAACCGAAGGTGGTAAAGGTCTTGTCCAGATCGTTGTCAATGGTCTTGGGCACCCCCACCACGCGCAATCCCTTTTGATGCAGGGCGTTGGCGATGGTGAGCGAGCCGTCGCCGCCGATCGAGACCAGGGCGTCGAGCTCTTTCCTGGCGAAAAAATCCAGTATCTCGCCCGTGCGGTCCGTGTCCTTCATGGTGCCGTCGGGCATTTTCATCGGGAAGTGCAGTGGGTTGCCCTTGTTGGTGGTGCCGAGAATCGTGCCCCCCAGATGCCCGATGCCGCGCACCCGCTCCCGCGTCAGGCGATAGACGCCGCCCTCGGGATACCGTTCGGGAAAAAGTATGCCGTTGAAACCATCGTGAATCCCGTAGCACTCCCAGCCCCGATTGGCGGCTGAGATGACCACGGCCCGTATGACGGCATTGAGGCCTGGGGCATCGCCGCCACCGGTGCAGACAGCTATGCGTCGGATTTTATCGGCCATGGAATCTCCCGCTGCGAAAAGGGAACCGGGGAAGTCGTCAACTCAGGGCAGCGAACACGGCGCTCTTGATCGACTCGAGCGAGCCGACCCCTGAAACCTTGCGGTGCTTTGGCGCGTCCTTGGCTCCGGTGGCGGACCACGTCGAATAGTACTCAATCAGCGGCTGGGTCTGGCTGTGATAGACGGCGAGCCGTTTCCTGACGGTTTCTTCCTTGTCGTCGTCGCGCTGGATCAGCGGTTCGCCGGTGGCGTCGTCCCTGCCTTCGACCTTGGGCGGATTGAACACCAGATGATAGGTGCGTCCCGAACCAGGGTGCACGCGACGCCCGCTCATCCGCTTGATGATTTCCTCGTCGCTGACATCGATTTCAAGCACGTAGTCCAGTTGAACGCCTTGCGCGCGCAGAGCTTCGGCCTGTGGAATGGTGCGCGGAAAGCCGTCGAACAGGAAGCCTTTGGCACAATCAGGCTGCTTCAAGCGCTCGGCAATCAGGCCGAGAATGATGTCATCGGAGACCAGACCCCCGGCATCCATGACCTTCTTTGCGGCCAGACCCATCGGGGAGCCGGCCTTCACCGCTGCGCGCAGCATGTCGCCGGTGGATATCTGTGGAATTCCGTATTTCTCCGTAATGAACGCGGCCTGCGTTCCCTTGCCAGCCCCCGGTCCACCCAACAGAATCAATTTCATGTCTAGCCCCCCAAGTAAAGTTTATCTCAATGATTTAACAGTCTTTTTCTAATTTTTGGTTCGAGCAAAACTTACTCCGAATCCTTCCCTGCGTCAAACAACCGGCGCACGCGCTGCAAGTCCTCGGGCGTGTCTACTCCGGGTGCCGGAGGGTGGTCGACGCTGATGACCTGGATCGGGTAGCCGTGCCAAAGCGCGCGCAGTTGCTCCAGCGATTCGCAGCGTTCCAGCGGCGAGGCGGCGAGTTCCCCGAAACGGCGCAGGAAACTCACGCGATAGGCATACAGGCCGACATGACGCTGCGCCGGAAGATTCGCAGGCAAGGCATCGCGCCGCTCTGCGAACTGGTCCCTGTCCCAGGGAATCGGCGCACGACTGAAGTACAAGGCACGGCCACGCACGTCGCATACGACCTTGACCACATTGGGATTGAAGAAATCGTCCGCGTTGGTCAAGGGATGGGAAGCGGTCGCCATCGCGGCATCGGGATCACCGCGCAGGGCTCCGGCCACCGCCTCGATCAGTTCGGGATCGAGCAGCGGCTCGTCGCCTTGCACATTGACCACGATGTCTGCATCGTCCCACTGCAGGCGGTCGGCCACTTCGGCGATGCGGTCAGTGCCGCTGGCATGGTCGGCGCGCGTCATTACCGCCTCGAAGCCGTTTTGCCGAACTGCGGCGGCAACCCGCTCGTCATCGGTGGCGACCCAGACACCGTCAGTCCGAGCGCGCTTCGCCGCCGCTGCCACGCGCACGATCATCGGCTTGCCCGCGATATCGGCCAGGGGTTTCCCCGGCAGGCGCGTCGAGGCATAGCGCGCCGGAATGACGACGCGAATACCCATCAGGCTTCTTCTGCGCCCAGTTGCCGGGCCTCGTCCTCCAACATCACGGGAATATCGTCCTTGACCGGATAAGCCAGCCTGCAGGCCTTGCAGACAAGCTCCGAGGCGGCCTTGCGGTTTTCCAGAGGACCCTTGCAGACAGGGCAAACGAGTATTTCAAGCAGACGGCTGTCCATCGAGCTTCTCCAGAACGAATGCGGCAAGATCGGGGCTGACCTCGGCGGTCACGGGCAAGACCCAGACCGGCAGAGGCAAGCGAAGTCGCGCCAATTTTACGGCATCCTTTTCCGTTGTCAGTATGGCGTCGCCGGCCAAGGCAAGATCCGCTTCGCAATAGCTGTGATGGTCGGCGAAGGGATGCTCGGCGAAGCTCAATTCCATCGTTTTGAGTCGATCGAAAAAACGCTGCGGCGCGCCGATGCCGGCCACGGCGTGCAGCGTCTTGCCGGCAAGGTCGGCAGCGCTGCACGTTGCTCGTGGATCGTCGAGACGATGAAAACTCTCGTCCAGCAAGTGCATCACAAAAACCGGACGATCGAGAGTCGGCGCCGGCGGCACGGCGATTCCATTGAGAACCATGGCGTCCACCCGCGCCAGGCGCGAGACGGGTTCACGCAGAGGCCCCGCCGGCAAGAACCAGCCGTTCATCACCCCGCGCTGATCGAACATCGCAATCTCGACGTCGCGAAACAGTCGGTAGTGCTGCAATCCGTCATCGGCGAGAATCACATCGCATTCCGGATGCGCAGCGAGCAGGGCGCGGGCCGCAGCCACCCTGTCCCCGCCGACGAATACCGGACACCCGCTGCGGCCAGCCAGTAGCAGGGGCTCGTCGCCGACGACGCCAGGATCGCTACCGGTCGTTGCCTCAATCACTTGCGTGGCATCACCACGGTAG
>DAIOGL010000180.1:4712-5752 GCA_036745235.1 Sulfuritalea sp. | reverse complement strand
GCCAGCTTTGGGCTCGCGGCGGTGACGGCGCTCGGGGCGGCGATGGCAGCCAGGGCGACGGCAGCCAGGACGATACGAGTTTCTCTGGCGGCGGCGGAATTGGTGGCACGGGCGGTAACGCGGCGGCCACCGCGATCTCGGTGACCAGCGCCGGGAACATCTCCATTTACGGTGGCGCCCTCGACGCAGGCGGCGGCGATGGTGGCTGGGGCGGTTGGGGCGGCAGCGGCGGTGGTCAGGGCGGAGCAGGCGGCACGGCCGGCGACGGTGGTGGCATCCTGCTGAAGGCAACGGGAATCGGCGGCAGCATCGCGCTGGACGGCGCTGCCCATCTCTATGCCAAGGGCGGCGCTAGCGGTGACGGCGGGGAGGGCGGTTACAGCTACTCCACCTACGGCGGCGACGGAGGCCAAGGAGGAAAGGGCGGCAACGGCGGCGGCATCGAACTGCGAGCCGACGCAGGCAGCGGCAGCATCTCGCTGGTCGCCGGTGCCCAACTGAACGCCGGCGGCGGCTACGGCGGTAGCGCTGGATACGGCGGCTACGGCGAGTATGGCGATGGAATGGGTGGTGTCGGCGGAGCCGGCGGTAGCGGCGGTAGGGTGAATGTGTTTGGCGGCGACATTCTTGGTGACGGCAGTGCTCTTCTTGCCGTGAGCGGCGGTATGGGCGGTGTCGGCAGAGACGAAGCGCTCACGAGCGGTGTCGGTGGAAATGGGGGCCATGCCGGTCTGGACGCCACTGGAGACATCTTCCTCGATGATTTCCAGGTCGCCGTGAATGGTGGGACCGGCGCAGCCGAAGGCAAGGGCGGAGATATCCTGATCGCGTTCGATGGCGCATTGAGCTATTCAGCTCCGAGCATGTTGGCGGCCCTTCGTCCGAGCAGCAGTATCCAACTGGCGACAGGCAACGCCCTGACCATCGACACGGCCTTGAGTACGCCGGGCACGCTGCAACTGACTTCAGGCGCGGGATTGGCTATTAACGCGACCTTGGGTGGCTACAACGTGGAATTGGGCGCTCCCACCATCGGCATC
>DAIOGL010000180.1:0-4702 GCA_036745235.1 Sulfuritalea sp. | reverse complement strand
TCCGGTAACTGCCTCGAACAATGCGGCGCTTGGCGGCGCCACGATCAATCTGTACGCCGGGGTAACAGCGAATGGTACTTCCGCGACGAAGTCCAGCATCGTCATCGACGGCATCGCCTACGCGTATTCGGGCGTCGCGTTCGCTGCGAAGGATGTCTATGCCTACGGCGGCTCGGCGTTTCTGCATGCGACCGATTCGACCAGCGATGTTTCCGGCTTGGTGACGGGCAACATTGCGCTGGATAATGGGGCCTATTTCCGGGCCGGCCACGACATCGATCTGACCTTGCGAGGCTCGGACTCAACACTTTCGCTGAGCAACGGAGGTCATCTTCTTGCGGGCATTCCGCTGACCATCCATCTCGATTTTCAGGGCCGCACCAGTGGCGGCATAAAGATCGACGGCGTGGAAACGACCACATCAGTCCTTGGCGGTAGCGGCATGTTCGTGGTCGTGGACGGCAACATCGTTCCAGCGAGGCTAGGAGCCGGGCTGGAGCTCGCCTATGCCAGCAATGTCGTCGTCGATCCTTGCGTCATCAACCCGACGCTGTGCAAGGTGGCGGACAAGCCGCCTACCGAAAGCGATCTGCCGCCGCCGCCACCGCCACCCAAAGGGGCGGGCGACGACCTAAGCAAGAACACCGGTGGCACGGAAGGCACTTTCGGCGCCGACGAGTCGGGTGGCGACAAAGGCAACGGCAAGGACGAGAAGAAGGACGACGAGAAGGACAAGAAGGACAAGAAGTCGGACGAAGCCAAGGACGAGAAGAAAGATGAAAAGCCAGCCCAGAAAAAAGTTGCCAACTGTCAGCCGTAGGCCGGAGGCCGGCGCAATGAGAGCCATGCTCGCGGTCCTGGCCGTTGGCCTCTTCTGGACCCCGGTCGCGCAAGCGGCTGCGGCAGGCCAGATCACCCATCTGTCGGGTACGCTGTCGGCCAAGCGGGCGGACGGCACGAGCAAGCTGCTGTCCGTCAAGTCCGAGGTTCTCGAAGGCGACACGCTGGGAACCGAAGCGGAAACGTATGCCCGCATCAAGTTCGCCGACGGTGGCGAGGTCGTCATGCGTCCCGGCACCCAGCTGAAGATCGAGAGCTATGCCTACAACGCCGCAAAGCCCGAGGGTGACAACATCATCATGAGCATGTTCAAGGGCGGTTTGCGTGCGGTGACGGGCCTGGTGGGCAAGCGCAGCCGGGAAAAGGTCAGCTTCCAGACTGAAACGGCGACCATCGGCATCCGCGGCACCCACTTTGGCGCCCTGCTGTGCCAGAACGATTGCGGTGGCGTTCCTACCACCGGAGGCCAGCCGCCTCCCAACGGCTTGCACGTGGACGTAACCAGCGGCGCCATCGTCATGAGCAACAAGGCCGGGACCGTGCAGATCAATGCCGGACAGTTCGGCTTTGCCGCCAACGCCAATACCGCACCGATTCCGGTGCCGCCGCAACAGGGCATCCAGGTTACGATGCCGAGCTCGATCGCGCAGAACAAGGGCGGCGGCAAGGGCATCGGCAAGGGCGATGACGCCGAATGCAAGATGTGACCTGCCCGCGAAGCGGCGTCCCAGGTCCGCAAAGCGCCTGCCCGCAAAGTGGCTGCCGCGCGGCAAAATCCCGGGTCCGCGATCGCCTGATCCGCAAGCCATAGGTGCAGCGCTTTCATTTCATCTCGGGTCTCCCCCGCTCGGGGTCGACACTGCTGTCGGCGATCCTGAGTCAGAACCCGCGCTTCCACGCCGGCGTCAGTAGCCCTCTGGCGGCGTTCTTCTCGTCCCTGCTCTCCCGTCAGCGTTGGCAGTGAATGGTCGACGCGCGTAACCACCACCCAGCGCCGACGTTTGCTGCATGGATTGTTCGAGTCCTACTATGCCGACCTCCCGGCCGACAAGGAAGTGGTGTTCGATACCAACAGGGTATGGACGGCGCGTCTGCCGGCTTTGCTGGACATGTTTCCCCAGGCGCGGGTTATTGCCTGCGTGCGCAATGTCGCCTGGGTGATGGACAGCATCGAACGCCTCTACCGCAAGAACCCTTACGAGAACACGGCCCTGTTCTCCAACGATGCCGAGCGCAGCACGGTATTCACCCGCACGGAAACCCTGGCTCAGCGCAATCGGCTCGTGGGCCTGGCTTACTCAGGGCTCAAGGAGGCCTACTACAGCGAGCAGGGGCGGGCGATGCTGGTGGTCGACTATGATTTGCTGGTGCAGCGGCCGGCCCATGTGATTCCGCTGATTTACCAGTTCCTCGGCGAGGAAGCGTTTCCCCACGATTACAACAACCTTCGATTCGACACGCCTGACTACGATGAAGGTCTCGGTCTGGCCGGGCTGCACAAGGTCCGGCAAAAAGTCAGCCTCGAGCCGCGCGAAACCATTCTGCCGCCCGATCTTTTCGAGCAGTATTCCCAGTTGTCCTTCTGGTACAACACGGCCAGCAGCCGCTGCAACGTGCTCATGGCGCGTCCCTAGAAGGAATATTTCCGCTGCTTTCCAGGAAGGCGATCAGCCGTGAAACGCAGTCGTCAATTCCGGTCTCATCCGCAGGCAGCATCACTTCGGGTCGCTCCGGGGCTTCATATGCCGAGTCGATGCCGGTAAAGAGCGGCACCAGACCGGCGCGTGCGCGCCGGTACAGACCCTTCGGGTCGCGCTGTTCGCAAACGGACAACGGCGTATTGACGAATACCTCGATGAACTCCCCCTCTTCGAACAGCGCGCGAACCGCGTTTCGCTCGGCGCGAAAAGGGGAGATCAACGCCACCATCACGATCAGTCCGGCATCGACGAAAAGCCGCGCAAGTTCGCCCACGCGCCGCATGTGTTCCTGGCGGTCCGCATCCGAGTAGCCGAGGTCGCGACTCAAGCCCTGCCGCACGGTATCCCCGTCAAGCAGGTAGCAGTGCAGGCCGCGCTCGAAAAGGCTTGATTGCAGGCCGCTGGCGATGGAAGACTTGCCTGCTGCACTCAGCCCCGTCAGCCATACCACGCACGGTTTCTGCCCGAGGGCTCGTGCCCGCGCGCCCTTGTCTATCCGGCGCTGGTCGGGATCACTCGAAGCCGTCATGTCGATACTTCCTGATCAATCGCAACTGATTCGGAACGATGCTACTTCTGCTTGGGCACCCGCCCCATCAGGTAGAACTCGTCATTCGGCCGCATGGCGGTCATGTTGGCCATGCGGTTCGAAAGGCCGAAGAAAGCCGCGACGCCGCCGATGTCCCAGATGTCTTCGTCATTGAAGCCGTGCTCGTGCAGGGTGGCGAAATCGTCATCATCGACCGCGCCGGAATCAAGCGCGATCTTCATGGCGAAATCCAGCATGGCCTTCTGCCGCGGCGTGATGTCGGCCTTGCGGTAATTGACGGCGACCTGGTCGGCGACCAGCGGGTTCTTGGCCCGAATGCGCAGGATGGCGCCGTGGGCAACCACGCAATACTGACAGCCGTTGGCATTCGAGGTCGCAACCACGATCATCTCACGCTCGGCCTTGGAGAGGCCGCTCTCCTTCTCCATCAGCGCATCGTGGAAGGCGAAGAAGGCGCGCCACTCGGCCGGGCGATGCGCCAGCGCCAGAAACACGTTTGGAATGAAGCCGGATTTCTCCTGCACCTCGAGGATGCGGGTGCGGATGTCTTCGGGCATGTCTTCCAGCTTCGGGATCGGATAGCGGCTTATCGGTGGCAGGCTCATGATGTCTCCATTGAAATAGCTTTGGTGTCGGCGTATTTTATGTCCCTGTCCCATCGGATGGGGACGGTATCCTAGGATATGTCCCTGTCCCGGCGGACAGAACCGCCATCCCGGGAAGCGAATTCTCAACTCAATCTCAACCCAGAACAGGAGACCTGCTGAAAATGTCCCGAGCCAAAGCTGCCAAAAATACGGACCGACAGGCGGAGTTCGATAGCTTGATGCCGGCGAGCCGGGTCGACCGGCGCGGTTTCATCGTCACTGCGCTGGGTGCCGGTTTCGCGCTGGCGGTGCAGCCGACCGCGGCGCAAAGTCCGATCAAGACGGACACGGACGGGCTCACCGCAGGCGAGGTCAAGGTGCCGGTCAGCGATGGCGTGATGGTTGCCTACCGGGCCATGCCGGTCGGGGCAAGGAACGCTCCGGTGGTCCTGGTTGTCTCCGAAATCTTCGGCGTGCACGAGCACATTGCCGATGTCTGCCGGCGCCTGGCCAAGGAGGGCTACCTGGCTATAGCACCCGAGCTTTTCGCGCGCTACGGTGATCCGCGCAAGATCGCCAGTGTTCCCGACATCCTCGCCACCATCATCGCCAAAACGCCGGATGCCGGCGTGATGGCCGACCTCGACGCCTGCGTGACCTGGGCCGGAAAGAGCGGCGGCGACGTGGCTCGGCTGGCGATCACCGGCTTCTGCTGGGGCGGACGCATCACCTGGCTCTATGCTGCGCACAATCCTGCGCTCAAGGCCGGCGTGGCATGGTACGGCAGGCTTGACGGCGAGATCAACGACCGCACGCCGAAGTATCCGCTAGACCTGGCGGCGCAGGTCAAGGCGCCGGTACTCGGTTTGTACGGCGGAAAGGACCAGGGCATTCCGTTGGAGGATGTTGATTCGATGCAGGCGGCGCTGAAGAAGGCCGGCAGCAAGTCGCAGATTCATGTCTATCCGGATGCCCCGCATGCCTTCCATGCCGACTACCGTCCGAGCTCTAACAAGGCCGCTGCG
>DAIOGL010000179.1:0-5753 GCA_036745235.1 Sulfuritalea sp. | reverse complement strand
ACACGCCGCTGCTGATCTGCTACACCTCCGGCTCGACCGGCAAGCCGAAAGGCGTTCTGCTGACGCAGCGCGCGCTGATCTGCAACGCAGCCAACAGCACCGACATGCATGACCTGACGGCAAGCGACGTGATTCTCACCACCCTGCCGCTGTTCCATGTCGGCGGGCTGAACAACCAGACCACGCCTGCGCTTCAGGCCGGCTGCACCGTGGTACTGCATCCCAAGTTCGACGTGGACGCCACCTTCGACGCCATCGAACGCGAGGGCGTCACGCTGACTGTGCTGGTGCCGGCGCAACTGGACATGATGATGGCGAATCGCCGTTGGGCCGGCGCCGACTTCTCCGGCCTGCGCATGATCAGCACCGGATCGACCATCGTTCCCCGGCACGTGATCGACGCGGTTCATGCCAAGGGGGTCCCGCTGGTGCAGGTCTATGGCTCGACCGAGACCTGTCCGATCGCGGTGTATCTCAAGGCAGCGGATGCGTACCGCAAGCCCGGCTCCACCGGCAAGGCGGCAATCCACTGCGGGCTGCGCATCGTCGATGGCCAGGGCGCCGACGTGAAGCCCGGCGTCACCGGCGAGATCCTGGTCAAGGGCGACAACGTGATGACCGGCTACTGGAATGCGCCCCAAGCCACGAAGGCGGTACTGATCGACGGCTGGTTCCACACCGGCGACATGGGCCATCAGGACGAGGAAGGCTTTCTCTACGTCGATGGCCGCAGCAAGGAAATGATCATCTCCGGCGGCGAAAACATCTATCCGGCCGAGATCGAGAACCTGCTGATCGAATGCTCCGACATCCTCGAAGCGTCGGTGATCGGCCGGCCCGACGACCGCTGGGGAGAAATCGTGGTTGCCGTGGTGGTGCCCAAAGCCAACAGCATGCTCACCGGCGAACAGGTGGTGAAACTGCTGGAAGGACGCATTGCCCGCTTCAAGCTTCCCAAGGAAGTCGTGCTGGTCAACCAGCTGCCGAGAACCGCGCTGGGCAAGATTCGCAAGGAAGACGTGCGCCAGATGGTCGCGCGCGTAGCTTCTCCCAACTAATCCCCAAGCCAGGAATCATGGAGCACATCTTATGGCGCTAAAAATCGGAATCGACGTCGGCGGCACCTTCACCGACTTCGTCGTCACCCGCGACGACGCCGAACCGGCGATTTTCAAGACATTGTCCACGCCGTCCGACCCGTCGATCGCCGTGGTCAATGGCCTCACCGACATCGCCGCCAGCATGAAGCCCCCGCTGACGCTGGAAGCCTTTGCGCCGACCATCGACACCATCGTGCATGGCACCACCGTCACCACCAACGCCACCCTGACCGGCACCGGCGCCAAGTGCGGCCTGCTGACCACCGAGGGCGTGCGCGACGCGCTGGAAATGCGCCGCGGCATCCGCGAGGAGCAATACAACAACCGCTACACCAACGTCAAGCCGCTGGTGCCGCGCTATCTGCGCGCCGGCATCAGCGGCCGCCTCGACCGCAACGGCAAGGAAACCGCGCCGCTCGATCTGGCGCAGATCAGGCAGGCCATAGACCTGTTCAAAAAGGAAGGCGTGCAGGCGGTCTCGATCTGCTTCATGAATTCCTTTGCCAATCCCGCCCACGAACAGGCGGCGGCGGAGCTGGTCAAGCGGGAAATGCCCGGCGCCTATCTCTCGGTGTCGACCGACCTGCTGCCCTCCATCCGCTTCTACGAGCGCGTCAGCACCACGGCGCTGAATTCCTACGTCGGCCCCAAGCTCAACCATTACCTCGATCAGCTCGTCGGCCGGCTCAAGGGCATCGGCTTCAAGAACCTGCTGCTGATCATGCAATCCAACGGCGGCGTCATCTCGCCGCAACTGGCGCGCGAGAAGGCCGCCCTGACGCTGCTCTCGGGCCCCGCCGGCGGTCCCGGCGCCGGGCTGTTCTACGTCCGCCTGCACGGCCAGAACAAGTGCATCACCACCGACATGGGCGGCACCAGCTTCGAGGCCTCGGTCGCGGTGGACAACCCGATGATCAAGAACGACGGCGAGATCGCCCGCCACAAGATCGCCCTGCCCATGCTCGACATCCACACCATCGGCGCCGGCGGGGGCTCGATCGGCTGGCTCGACGAGGGCGGCATGCTGCGCATGGGCCCGCAAAGCGCCGGCGCCGATCCCGGCCCGGCCTGCTACAGCAAGGGCGGCCGGCTGCCGGCCACCACCGACGCCAACGTGGTGCTGGGCTACCTCGACCCCGGCTTCTTCGCCGGTGGCCGGATGAAGCTCGACGCAACGGCCGCACGTGCCGCGATCGAGGAGCACATCGCCAAGCCGATGGGCCTGTCGGTCGAGGAAGCCGCGGCCGGCATGTACCGCGTCGCCTGCAACAACATGGCCCAGGGGGTGCGCGAAGTCACCATCAAGCGCGGCTTCGATCCGCGCGAATTTCCCTTCATTCCGGCCGGCGGCGCCGGCCCGATCCACTCCTGCCTGATCTGCAGCGAACTCGAAATCCCGCTGCAGATCGTGCCGCGCGAGTCCTCCGTGTTGTGCGCCTTCGGCATGCTGATGAGCGAGCTCAAGCACGACTTCGTGCGCACCTTCGTCTCCCGCCTCGAAGCCATCGACTGGCCCAGGCTTACCGGCATGATCGACGAGATGTCGGCGGACGGCACACGGCAACTGGTCGAGGAACGCATCGCGGAGGAGCGCCGCCGCTACGAGGTCAGGTTCGACTGCCGCTACATCAAGCAGTACCACGAGGTTTCATTCACGGTGCCGCGCGAACTGATCGACAGCCGCGACACCACCGCCATCGCCGCGGCCTTCAATGCCGAGCACAACCGGCTCTACGGCTATTCGCTGGAAGCGGAAAAGACGCCGATCGAAATCATCAACGTCCGCGTCCAGGCCATCGGCATCACGGACAAGCCGACCTATCGCCAGGAAGCCTGGGGCGGCACCGACGCCTCCGCCGCCCTCAAGGGCAAGCGCAGCATGTACATCCCCGAGACCAAGACCTTCCGCGAAACGCCGGTCTACGACGGCCACAGGATGCGCTTCGGCAACCGCATCGACGGTCCGGCGATGATCGAACAGGAAACCACGGCCATTTTCGTCAGTTCCTCCTACGACTGCGCCGTGGATGCGCTCGGCTCCTTCGTCATCTACCAGAAGGGCCGCGAGGACCTGGCAACGGGCTGCATGAAGCAAGAGAAGGAGGTAACGGCATGAGCACCAAGATCGATCCCATCCTGCTTTCGGTCTATGCCCGGACCTTCAAGTCGATCACCGACGAGATGAGCATCTCGATGGAGCAGACCACGCGTTCGCCCATCCTCTGCGAAGCCAAGGACTACGTCACCGGACTCTACGACGGCGACGGCAACATGCTGGAGCAGACCGAGAACCTGCCCATCCTCGCCTTCTCGCTGGCGCCGGTGTGCAAGTACATCAAGGAATATTTCGGCGACGAAATCTATCCCGGCGACGTGATTTTCCACAACGACGTCTTCAGCCTGGGCAACCAGAACAACGACGTCGCAGCCTTCAAACCGGTGTTCTTCGAAGACAAGCTGGTCGCCTGGACGGCGGTCAAGGGCCACCAGGCGGACATCGGCGGCAATGTCGCGGGCGGCTACAACCCGAACGCGGTCGAGGTCTGGCAGGAAGCCCTGCGCATTCCGCCGGTCAAGGTGGTCGAGCGCGGCAAGCTGCGCAAGGACGTGTGGAACCTGATCTTCGCCAACGTGCGCCTTGACATCGTGCAGCACGACATGAAGGCCGAGATGGGCGCCTGCACCGTCGGCGAGCGCCGCCTGCTGGAACTGCTGAAGAAATACGGCGTGGCGAGCTACGAGTCCCACAAGCAGGCGCTGTTCGAGGCCACGCGCAAGATGATGGAAGCCGAGATCGCCAAGATTCCCAACGGCAAGTACTCGGGCGAAGGCTACGTCTATTACGACGGCCGCTTCGTCGGCTCGAAATACACCATCCGCGTGGACATCGAGGTCAAGGACAGGCACATCAAGTTCGACTACTCGCGCACCGACCCGCAGACCAACGGCTTCGTGAACGGCACCTTCACCTCGAGCGCCTCGGCCACGATCCTGACCCTGCTGCAGATGGTGAACCCCGACATCCCGCACAACGAGGGCATGGTGCAGCCGATCGAAATCGTCATCCCGAGCGGCACGATACTGAACGCCGCCTACCCGAAGGCCACCACCTTCGGCAACCATCTCTGCCCGCCCAACGCCGATGCGATCCAGCGCGCGCTGGCGCCCGTGATGCCCGATCGCGTCACCGCCGGCTGGAACAATCTGCTGGCCTCGCTGACCACCGGCATCGACCCGAAGAACAACGAGAAGTACGTAGACATCGGCTTCATGGGCTTGAAGGGCGGTTCCGGCGCCATGCTCGGCACCGACGGCTACGACCACATCGGCATGATCGACGCCTCGGGCGGCGTGCTCGACCAGGACTATGAAATGTTCGAGCAGCAGACGCCGCACACGCTGATCAAGCATGAACTGCTGACCGATTCGGCGGGCGCCGGCCAATGGCGCGGCGGACTCGGGGTCGAGACCATTTTCAAGATCGGCTCCGACGACACGCAGCTGGTGACCTTCGGCGACGGCGATTTCGAACCGGCCTTCGGCCTCTTCGGCGGCGGCGAGGGCGGCCTCAACTTCATCCGCCTGCATTACCCGGACGGCCAGACCGTAGTACCGAAGAACAAGGACCTGATCACCGGCGTACCCATGGGCACCACCTACCACCAGGTCGCCAGCGGCGGCGGCGGCTACGGCGACCCGAAGAAGCGCGACCGCAAGCTGCTGGCCGAGGAGATCAGGAACGGCGTGATCACTGCCGAGGCGGCGAAGCGCGACTACGGCTACGAGGCCAGCTGAAACAATGAATTTCGAACTGACCGAAGACCAGCAGCAGATCCGCGACACCTTCGCCCGTTTCTGCGACGAGCGCATCGCGCCGCAGGCGGCCGCGCTCGACGAAGCCAAGGTCTATCCGCGCGCGCTGTTCCAGGAACTGGCCGAGCTCGGCTTCTTCGGCATGCGCTATCCCGAAGAAGTCGGCGGTAGCGGTACGGCGCTGACCGAGTTCTGCCTGGCTCTGCAGGAAATCGCCCGCGGCTCGATGTCGCTCGCCGGCGCGGTGGCGATGCAATCGCTGATGGGCACCAAGTTCCTGCACCTGCTGGGCAACGCGGACATCATCGAGCGCCTGTTCAAGCCGGCCCTGCGCGGCGAGAAGATCGCGGCGATCTGCATGACCGAGCCGAATGCCGGCTCCGACCTCGACTCGATCGCCACCACGGCCAGGAAGGTCGACGGCGGTTACGTCATCAACGGCCAGAAGACCTGGATCACCTCGGCGCCGGTGGCGGACTTCTTCACCGTCTTCGCCCGGGCCGGCGAGGAGAAGAAGCTGACCATCTTCCTCGTCGAGCGCAACTTCAAGGGCATCACCGTCGGCCGCGAAATCCACAAGATGGGCGTCTGGGCGCTGCCGACTTCGGAAGTGGCCTTCGACGAATGTTTCGTCCCCGACAGCCACCGCCTGTCGAAGGAGGAAGGCGACGGCGAAGGCCACCTGCGCAAGACGCTGGGCGAGATCCGCATCATCACCGGCGCCATGGGCCTCGGCGTGGCGCGCGCGGCGCTGGGCGAAGCGGTGCGCTATGCCGGCGAGCGCAAGCAGTTCGGCAAGGCGATCAACCGCTACCAGGCGATCCAGATGAAGCTGGCCGA
>DAIOGL010000178.1:0-5755 GCA_036745235.1 Sulfuritalea sp. | reverse complement strand
CTAAAGGATCCAAGCAAAACCGACATGGTGATCTACCGCGAGAACACGGAAGACATCTATTGCGGCATCGAATGGCAAGCCGAGTCGGCGCCGGCCAAGAAACTGATCAAGTTCCTCCAGGAGGAAATGGGGGTGACGAAGATCCGCTTCCCCAATACCTCCGGCATCGGGATCAAACCGGTCTCGCGCGAGGGTACCGAACGCCTGATGCGAGCCGCAGTCAACTACGCGATCACCAACAAGCGCAAGTCGGTAACGATCGTGCACAAGGGCAACATCATGAAGTACACGGAAGGCGGCTTCCGTGACTGGGCCTATGCCTTGGCGAAGAACGAATTCAAGGGCGTCGAAATCGACGGCGGCCCATGGCTCAAGTTGCCCAACGGCATCATTGTCAAAGACGCAATCGCTGACGCCTTCCTGCAGCAGATTCTGCTCCGCCCCGCAGAGTATGACGTTATCGCCACCCTCAACTTGAACGGCGACTACATTTCGGATGCACTGGCGGCTCAGGTTGGTGGTATCGGTATTGCCCCGGGGGCCAACATTTCCGACCTTTATGCCTGTTTCGAGGCGACGCACGGCACCGCGCCCAAGTACGCCGGCAAGGATTATGTAAATCCAGGCTCCCTGATCCTTTCCGCGGAAATGATGTTGCGCCACTTGGGCTGGACAGAGGCGGCGGACCTCATCATCAAATCCATGGAAGCCGCCATTGGCGACAAGGTCGTGACCTACGACTTTGCCCGTCTGATGGAAGGTGCCAAGGAAGTGAAGTGCTCGGCATTCGGCCAGGCGATGATCGATCGCATGTAAGTTGCAAAGCAATCAGCCGAAAAAAAGCCCGCCGTGAGGCGGGCTTTGTTTTTCCGGAGCCGGAATTACCCGGGTACCGGAAAGATCAAGGACATCAAGGCTTCTGAATGTTCGACGCCTGCTTGCCTTTGGGGCCTTGCACCACGTCGAAAGTCACCTTGTCGCCCTCTTTAAGGGACTTGAATCCAGCCATGTTGATGGCCGAGAAATGCGCGAACAGGTCTTCGCTGCCGTCATCCGGGGTGATAAAACCAAAACCCTTGGCGTCGTTGAACCACTTAACTGTACCAGTTGCCATGTAACTTTTTCCTTAATCAAAACGAACGAATCGGCCACCGCTGCGGGCTGCAAAACACCGCACCCCGGCCGGGGCATGTTTGATGTTCAAGTTCGGAATTGCAGAGGGGGCCAAGCGGCGATTCAGAGGAGCTGCTTTTTGACAGACTGTGAGACGACCGAAGGTCACTGCGGGGAATTTGAACTAAACACGTTTCGCGTTTTACGCACATTGTCAAGATGCGTCAACAACTTTCGATGTTGCATCGCACATGCCGTCCCCTTGCATATTGAACAATCAGCCCAAAATACGGTCCCAACGGCACAGTAATCCCCTCTTTTTCGTGGTGTTGAACTGTGCGGGAATCACATTAGAATCGAGTCATGGTTACACGCAAGCAAGTCGGGACGGACAGTGGCGCCGCACTGGCGCCGGAGCAGAGCCGCACCAAGCCGCCCCCGATGTACAAGGTGCTGTTGCTTAACGACGATTTCACGCCGATGGATTTTGTCGTGAGTGTGTTGGAGAAGTTTTTTGGCTTATCGCGCGAGCAGTCGACGCAAGTCATGCTCAAGGTGCATCGTGAAGGCAAAGGCGCCTGTGGAGTGTATCCTCACGATGTGGCGGCGACCAAGGTTGAGCAAGTGAGCGCATATTCGCGTCGGCACCAGCACCCGCTGGCTTGCGTGATGGAGGAAAACTGATGATTGCCCAGGAACTCGAAGTCAGCTTGCACATGGCATTTGTCGAAGCTCGACAGAAGCGCCATGAGTTCATCACCGTCGAGCATCTACTGCTCGCGCTGCTGGACAACCCCTCTGCCGCCGAGGTTCTGCGCGCCTGCGCAGCGGACATTGAGGGACTCCGCAAGGAATTGCTGACCTTCATCAATGAGCACACGCCGACCGTAGCGGGCAGCGATGAAATCGACACGCAGCCCACGCTTGGCTTCCAACGCGTCATCCAACGCGCGATCCTCCATGTGCAGTCCTCGGGAAAGAAGGAAGTCACCGGAGCGAACGTCCTGGTGGCAATCTTCGGCGAAAAGGATTCGCACGCTGTCTTTTTCCTGCAGCGCCAGAATGTCACGCGGCTGGACGTGGTGAACTTCATTTCCCACGGTATCACCAAGACGCCGCAAGGAAGGGGCAAGGAAGAGCCGGTCGAAACCGAGGTTGAAACGCAGGAAAAGGGCGGAGCACTCGAGAACTTTACCCAGAACCTCAATCAGATGGCGCTGACCGGCAAGATCGATCCGCTCATCGGCCGCGACAGGGAGTTGGAGCGGGTCATCCAGACCTTGTGCCGGCGGCGCAAAAACAATCCGCTCCTCGTCGGCGAGGCCGGCGTCGGCAAGACTGCCATCGCGGAGGGGCTTGCCCGCCACATCGTCGAGGGGCGCGTGCCCGAAATCCTCGCCAATGCCACGGTATATTGTCTGGACATGGGCGCACTGCTGGCCGGGACCAAGTATCGCGGCGACTTCGAGCAACGCTTGAAAGGTGTCCTCAAGCAGTTGGCGGACAACCCGAACGCGATTCTGTTCATCGACGAAATTCACACGCTCATCGGTGCCGGCGCGGCGTCCGGCGGAACAATGGACGCTTCCAATCTGCTCAAACCGGCTCTGTCATCCGGGGCTCTCAAGTGCATCGGCGCCACCACATACACGGAATTCCGCGGCGTGTTCGAGAAGGACCACGCGCTGTCGCGGCGCTTCCAGAAGGTCGATGTCAATGAGCCTTCCGTGGATGAGACCGTCTCGATCCTGCGCGGACTCAAATCGCGCTTCGAGGAGCATCACGGCGTCAAGTATTCCGCTGCGGCGATTTCCAGCGCGGCTGAGCTGGCGGCCAAGTACATTAATGACCGTCATTTGCCCGACAAGGCGATCGACGTCATCGACGAGGCTGGCGCCGCCCAGCGCATCCTGCCGAAATCGAAGCAGAAGAAGACCATCGGCAAGCTCGAGATCGAGGATATCGTCGCCAAGATCGCGCGCATCCCGCCGCAGCACGTTTCGGCGGACGATCGATCGGCACTCAAGAATCTCGACCGCGACCTGAAGAACATGGTCTTCGGCCAAGAGGCCGCCATCGACGCGCTGGCCAAGGCGATAAAGATGTCGCGCTCCGGGCTCGGCGATCCTCAGAAGCCGATCGGTTGCTTCCTGTTCTCCGGACCCACGGGCGTCGGCAAGACCGAGGTCGCCCGCCAGCTTGCCTACGGCATGGGCATCGAGCTGATCCGCTTCGACATGTCCGAATACATGGAACGGCACGCCGTCAGCCGGCTGATCGGCGCACCGCCGGGCTATGTCGGCTTCGATCAGGGTGGCCTGCTCACCGAGGCCGTGACCAAGAAGCCGCACGCCGTGCTGTTGCTCGACGAGATCGAGAAGGCCCACCCGGAAGTGTTCAACATCCTGCTGCAGGTAATGGACCACGGCACGTTGACCGACAACAACGGGCGCAAGGCCGACTTCCGCAACGTGGTGATCGTCATGACGACCAATGCCGGCGCCGAGGCCCTGCAGAAGACCAGCATCGGCTTCACCGCCAACAAGGGTCAGGGCGACGAAATGGCGGATATCAAGCGCATGTTCACGCCGGAGTTCCGCAACCGGCTGGACGCGATCATTTCCTTCCGGGCGCTCGATGCCGAAATCATCCTGCGCGTGGTAGACAAGTTCCTTATGCAGCTTGAGGGCCAGTTGCACGAGAAGAAGGTGGAGGCGATTTTCACCGACACGTTGCGCGCCTGGCTGGCTGAAAAGGGCTTCGATCCCCTGATGGGTGCGCGGCCGATGGCGCGCCTGATCCAGGACACGATCCGCTCCGCTCTGGCCGACGAACTGTTGTTCGGCAAGCTGGTTCACGGCGGTCGCGTCACCATTGATCTCGACGAGCACGAAAAGGTCGTGCTGAGCTTCGAACAAGAGGCCACTGCGCCGCCCGTTGCCTCAGCTATTTGACTTTGGCGAAACGACCCGACGACAAGCGTTGTTCTTGATTTTTCACAGCCCTCCGACCACATGGACTTGCTGACTACAGATCTCTGCGACGCTCACGAAGACGAGGTTCGAGTGGTCGAGCCGATGTTCAACAGCTTTGGCGGCCGTACGGCCTTTCATGGCCGGATTGCGACCCTGAAACTTTTCGAAGACAACTCGCTGGTTCGAAAGGCGCTCGGCTCCCCGGGCGAGGACCGCGTGCTGGTGATCGACGGCGGCGGCAGCCTGCGTCGGGCACTGGTCGGCGATCAACTCGCCGCGCTCGGGGTCAAGAATGGTTGGGTCGGCGTGGTCGTTTATGGTTGCATCAGAGACTCTCGTGCCATCGGCGAGATGGATATCGGCGTCTTTGCACTCGACACCCATCCGATGAAGACCGTAAAGAAGAACGTCGGCGACGAGGATATTCCTGTGACCTTCGGCGGTGTTACCTTCGTTCCTGGTGAATGGCTCTACGCGGACGAGGATGGCGTAATTGTGAGTGCTACGGCGCTGCATTGAGTCAAGTCTTATATAAGACATATATCAAAATACTTGCAGCGTTTTATTCTGAGAAAGCATTTCCCGCAATGTGAAATAATAGTCTCAACAGGCTGTTAAATAAGAATAAAAAAAATTCATCAGTCTTATATAAGAGTATTGCTGCAACGCAAAATCCTCTTTATACTGTCGCCGCTGCTCCTGCTTGGAGCACCCCCTTCGACAACGACCCTTCAGAGGATTCAACATGACTGATCGCAAAGCACAAGCCGCCGCCCTGGCCAAGGAATGGGCCGAAAACCCCCGTTGGAAAGGTATCAAACGCGGATATAGCGCTGACGATGTCGTTCGCCTGCGCGGCTCCTTCCCGATCGAACACACGCTGGCGCGTCGCGGTGCGGAAAAGCTCTGGGCGCTGGTTAACGGCGCGGCCAAGAAGGGCTACGTGAATTCCTTCGGCGCCATCACCGCAGGTCAGGCCATGCAGCAAGCCAAGGCGGGCCTCGAGGCCGTCTATCTATCCGGCTGGCAGGTTGCCGCCGACGGCAACACCTCCGAGACAATGTACCCGGACCAGTCGCTGTACGCCTACGATTCGGTGCCGACCATGGTCCGCCGCATCAACAATACCTTCAAGCGCGCCGACGAGATTCAATGGTCGCGCGGCATTGATGAGGGCAGCAAGGAGTTCGTCGACTACTTCCTGCCTATCGTCGCCGATGCGGAAGCCGGATTCGGCGGCGTGCTCAACGCCTTCGAACTGATGAAGAACATGATCACTGCAGGGGCTGCAGCGGTGCACTTCGAAGATCAGCTGGCCGCCGTCAAGAAGTGCGGCCACATGGGTGGCAAGGTTCTCGTGTCAACTCAGGAGGCTGTCGAGAAGCTGATCTCTGCCCGTTTCGCCGCCGATACGATGGGTGTTCCCGCGCTCATTCTGGCCCGCACCGACGCCGAGGCCGCCAACCTGCTGACCTCCGACCATGACGCCAACGACAAGCCGTTCTGTACCGGCGAGCGCACCCCGGAGGGCTTCTACCGCGTCAAGAACGGCCTCGAGCAGTCCATCAGCCGTGGCGTGGCCTACGCGCCCTACGCCGACCTGGTGTGGTGCGAAACCGGCGTGCCCGACATCGGCTTCGCCCGCGAATTCGCACAGGCCGTGCTGG
>DAIOGL010000177.1:0-5757 GCA_036745235.1 Sulfuritalea sp. | reverse complement strand
TGCGATAGGTGTGCAGGCGCTTCGGCACGATCTCGGCAGGCCCCTTGTTGTCCCAATGCTTGAGCAGACCGGCGAAGAGCACGGGGACCGGTTCGACGTCGAGGGCCGGGTGCAGTTCGGCAAAGCGTTTCAGATGCAGGTAGGCGAACGGGGAGACGAGATCGAAGTACCAGCGGGCGGGAATGGATTGCTTCATCAGTCTTCTCTCGATTCGTGACCGTCAAGCCCGGGCCAAATTGCTCGTCGGTCCGTGCCGCTCGAACTATATCGAACCCGACCCCTTTTCGCTTGGACCCCTTTTCGCTTGCTGCTCACCGGCCAGCGTAGTGTGCCCCTGCGATGACGAAGGGAAGCACCAGTTCGGGAATCAGATAGCCGAGCCATACCGCCGTCGGCTTGGGCAGGCCCACCTTGCCGATCGACAGCAGCCGGCCCACGCCCGCCAGCAGCACACCGAGTGCCAGCAGATAAATCAGAAACCCCTGCTGGCGGACAGTGAGCGCTGCCCACAGGCAGATGAGACCCGTAGAGAGATACACTCCCGCCATGAAGCGATGGACGTTGTCGAGCCGGGGCGACGTACCGGGCTGGCCGAGGTACATCTGCAGCGAGCCGCCGAAGATGGCAATGGCCGCCACCAGGAACAGCGAGATCTGGACGATCAATTGGCTGGTAGTCAGAGCGATTTCGGTTGGCATGGTTTGCTCTCCAGGGGAAGACCAGGGGTTTGAATCAACCGCATGCAAGGGCTTTAGCGAGCCAATCCGCGCGGAGTGATGGATCAGGCTCTATTTCTTCAAAAGAGTTAAAGGAGCCAGGCTCCCATTAGCATCCTGCGCCCCGGCGGCCGGGCCGCCAGCAGTACCACAACCCTGGCGCCGTCCCGCCAGCGCCGACTTTTCACCCCTCATGCAACCGCCCGCGGCATCGGTGCCACATTCCAGATGGTCTTCGCGTACTGCCCTATCGTGCGGTCCGAGGAGAACTGCCCCATGCCGGCCACGTTGAGAATGGCTTTCCGCGTCCAGGCGGCGGAGTCGCGATAGAGCTGGCCTACCTTCTCCTGGCAGGCGATGTAGGACGCGTAGTCGGCGAGCAGCAGGTAGTTGTCGCCTTGCGCGGTCAGGCTGTCGAACACCGGCTTGTAGCGCTCGCGGTCCTCGGGCGAGAAGAAGCCGTCGCGGATCATGTCCATGGCCTGCTTCAGCTCGGCGTTGCCGTTGTAGCAGTCCCACGGCCGGTAGCCGGCGGCGCGCTGCGCGGCGACTTCACCGGTAGTCATGCCGAAGATGAATATGTTTTCCGGCCCGACTTCGTTGCGGATCTCGACGTTGGCGCCGTCCAGGGTGCCGATGGTCAGCGCGCCGTTCATCGCCAGCTTCATGTTGCCGGTGCCGGAGGCTTCGGTGCCGGCCGTGGAGATCTGCTCGGAGAGGTCCGCGGCGGGGATGATCAGTTGCGCGTTGGTAACGTCGTAGTTCGGGATGAAGGCCACCTTGAGCAGGTCGCGCACCAGCGGATCGTTGTTCACGATGTCGGCGACGTCGTTGATCAGGCGGATGATCAGCTTCGCCATGCGGTAGCCGGGCGCGGCCTTGCCGCCGAAGACCACCGTGCGCGGCGGCGCATCGCCGCCGGCGCGCAGGCGGTTGTAGAGCGTGACGACGTGCAGCAGGTTGAGCAGCTGGCGCTTGTATTCGTGGATGCGCTTGATCTGCACGTCGAACAGGGAATCCGGATCGACCTGGATGCCGAGCCGCTGCTCGATGATCGCGCCGAGGCGGACCTTGTTGTCGCGCTTGACGCGGACGAACTCCTCGCGGAATCCGGCGTCGCCGGCGAGCGGGGCCAGGCGCCGCAACTGGTCGAGGTCCTTGAGCCAGTCGCGCCCGATGTGGCTGGTGATCAGCGTCGACAAGGCCGGGTTGGCCTGGTTGAGCCAGCGCCGCGGCGTCACGCCGTTGGTCATGTTGACGATCTTGTCCGGCCACAGGTGGTGGAAGTCGGCGAAGATGGTTTCCTTCATCAGTCGGGTGTGGATTTCGGCGACGCCATTGACCGCGTGGCTGCCGACGATGGCCAGGTGCGCCATGCGGATGCGCTTGCCCCTGGCTTCGTCGATCAGCGACATGCGCTGCCACAGCGCCGGATCGCCCGGGTAGTGGTGCATCACGTCCTTGAGGAAGCGGTGGTTGATTTCGTAGATGATCTGCAGGTGGCGCGGCAGCACGCGCTCGAACAGCGCCACCGGCCAGGTTTCCAGCGCCTCGGGCATCAGGGTATGGTTGGTGTAGGCGAAAGTGCGCGTGGTGATGTCCCAGGCGCGCGCCCATTCGAACTGGTGCTGGTCGATCAGGATGCGCATCAGCTCCGGCACCGCGATGGCCGGATGCGTGTCGTTGAGCTGGATCGCCACCTTGCCGGGCAGGGCGTCAAGCGGCGTGCCCGACTTGGCGAAACGGTAGAGCACGTCCTGCAGCGAGGCGCTGACGAAGAAGTACTGCTGCTTGAGCCGCAGCTCGCGCCCCATCTCGGTGGTGTCGTCGGGATAGAGCACCTTCGACAGGTTCTCGGATTCGTTCTTGTCTTCCACCGCGGCGATGTAGTTGCCCTCGTTGAAGTACTTGAGGTCGAAGTCGCGGCTGGCCTTCGCCGCCCACAGCCGCATGTTGTTCACCGTGCCGGTGTCGTAGCCCGGAATCGGGTAGTCGTAGGCCATGGCCATGACGTCGTCGGTGTCGACCCACTGGTGGCTCTTCCGCCCGTGCTCGTCGGCGTAATCGACCACGCGGCCGTGGAACTTCACCTGGTACAGCACTTCGGGACGTGGAAACTCCCAGGGATTGCCGTAGCGCAGCCAGTTGTCGGGGTGCTCCACCTGCTGGCCGTCCTCGATGCTCTGGTGGAACATGCCGTATTCGTAGCGGATGCCGTAGCCGTAACCCGCCACGCCCATGGTCGCCATCGAATCGAGGAAGCAGGCCGCCAGCCGGCCGAGGCCGCCGTTGCCCAGGGCGGCGTCCTGCTCCATTTCACGGATGTCCTCGAGGTTCAGCCCCATATCGGCGAACGCCTCGCGAAACTGCCGGTCGCAGCAGAGGTTCAGCATGCCATTGACCAGCGTGCGGCCCATGAGGAATTCCATGGAGAGGTAATAGACCCGCTTGCGGTCCTGCACGTAGTAGCCGCGCATGGTTTCCATCCAGCGCTCGATCATGCGTTCGCGCAGCACCGCGGCGGCGGTGTAGAACCAGTCGCGGTCCGTGGCCGTGATGGGATCCTTGCCGATCGTGTAGACCAGGCGATGGTGCAGCGAGCGCTCGATCGAGGCGGTGTCGAGGCCCGGATGCTCGAGCTCGGGCAAGGTGGCAGGCTTTTTCATGGCAGGCTCCCACGGAACGAGACGAAACACATGATACCCGTCGCGCCGCAATCGGCCGACATCATCCCGCCGCCGGGCGTTAAAGCGGCGACGCCGCGAAGTTGGCGCGCTCGCGACGGGTCGATCGATCCGGGCCATCTGACGCAGATCAACACCGCGATGATGCCCAGGGAGTATGCTTTGATTCTGGCGGCGAACTGGTTAATAGCCAAATGACGACCGTGAATGCTTCTGCCTTTCCGACTCTCTCTGCCATGGCGCCGAAGGCCGCCGCCCGACAGCCGGGAAGGGGATTGGCGACATGAAGCCCACATTGACCCTCGGCCTGCGCGGCCGCCTGCTCATGCTGTTGCTGGCGGCTTTTGCGATAGTGGCGGGCCTGATCGCCTGGCATGGGATCAAGGACCGCGACGAGCGGCTGGGCGCCGCCTCGGACCATCTGCTGTCCGACGCGCGAATGATCGCTGCCCGCCAGAAGTCCATTGCCGCGAATGCCGATGCGACCCTGACCGGCCTGATGCTGAGACCGGAATTGCGTCCCGGCGCGCCCGCCGCCGCCTGCGACAAGTTCCTTGCGGCGCAGATCAAGCTGCAGCCGGAGTTCATCCAGGCCGCGCGGACGTTGCCGAACGGCGAGCTCGCTTGCGCAGCGGTTCCTGGCACGGACCACGTCAGCTTTGCCGACCGCAACTGGTTCCAGACCGCCCTGAAGTCGCATGGAATGGTCGTCAGCGAGGTCGTCACGGGGAAGGTCCTCAACATACCCATCATCGTCTTCGCCAAGGCCATGCGCGACGAGGCCGGGAAGGTGACGGGCGTCCTCTTCGTGTCGCTGAACCTCCGGTGGCTGCACCGCGAACTGACGGCCGCCCGCCTGCCCGAAGGCGGAAGACTGACCGTGGTGGATACCAGGGGCACGATCGCCGTGCGCCACCCCGATCCCGACCGGTGGATCGGCAAGAGCGTCAGCCATCTGCCGGTATTCCAGCGCATTCAGGCCGCGGGCGGCGAAGGCGTTGCAGAGGATAAGGGGCTCGACGGAGAGCCCACGCTGTTCGCGTTCGCGACCCTCTTGGATACGGCAACCGGCCCCCTGCGTATAACACTGGCGGTGCCCCAGACAGTGGTCGAGGCTCCCGTGCGGCGTGCGGCCCTGGCCAGTCTCGGTTTCACGCTCGCGGTGCTGCTCGCGACGCTGGGCCTGGTGGTCTGGGGCAGCAGCCGGCTGGTGGTGCGCCCGCTAATGACACTGTCGCGGGCAGCGGCGCGCTTCAGCGCCGGAGACCTGAGCATCCGCAGCGGGCTGCCGCACACCGACGACGAGATCGGATGGCTGGCGCGGACCCTGGATGAAACCGCTGCCGGCATCGAGAACCGGGAACGCATGCTGGCCCGGGCCAACCGGGCCCTGCGGGTCCTATCCGCGGGGAACCGGACCATGCTGCACGCGCATGACGAGCCGACATTGCTGCAGGAGATGTGCCGCGCCATCGTCGAGGCCGGCGATTACCGCATGGCCTGGGTGGGTTTTGCCGAAAACGACAAGCGTGTGCGCATGGCGGCATCCTGGGGTGCCACGCCGGAGTTTCTCGACCATCTCGACATCACCTGGGACGACACTCCGTCGGGCCGCGGACCGACAGGCACCGCCATCCGCCGCGGCATCCCGGTCGCTTTCGGCCACGTGCAGACCGACCCCGACTACCGCCCATGGCTGGAACAGGCGCAACGATTCGGCTATGCCTCCTCGCTGGCCCTGCCGTTGCGGGAGGACGGGACCGTCATCGGCGCGCTCAACATCTATGCCGCGGAGCAGGATGCCTTCGGCGAGGATGTGGTCGCGCTGCTCAGCGAAGCGGCCGCCGACCTCGCCTATGGTATCGGCATGCAGCGGGCAAGAGCGGCGCACGAACGCACCCAGGCCGCACTGAAGCAAATGGAAAGGCAGAACGCTCTGATCCTTCACGCCACCGGTGACGGCATATACGGCCTCGACCGGGAAGGACGGGTCACCTTCATCAATCCGGCCGGCGAGTCGATGCTGCAGCGGGCCGCGCAGGAGATCACCGGCCAGATCATGCATGACTTGAATCACCATGCGCGGGCCGACGGCACGCCATATCCGCGCGAGGAATGCCCGGTCTACGAAACCTGCAAGGAAGGCACCGTTCATCGTGTCGCCAATGAGGTGTTCTGGAAAAGGGACGGCAGCAGTTTCCCCGTCGAGTACGTCAGCTCGCCGATACGGGACGAAGGCGGAAATCTGATGGGGGCGGTGGTGAGCTTCCGCGACGTCACCGAGCGCAAGCGGGCCGAAGAGGCGTTGCGCGAGAGCGAAGCCCGCTTCAAGATCATCTTCAACACGGCGCCGATGG
>DAIOGL010000176.1:0-5780 GCA_036745235.1 Sulfuritalea sp. | reverse complement strand
ATGAACCTCTACCTGTTCATCGACCTCGTCGTGGCCGGCCTCGTGACAGGCGGCATCTACGCCGTGGTCGCCCTCGGCCTCAACCTGCAGTACGGCCTGATGCGCATCATGAACATCGCCCACGGCGAGTTCCTCATGCTCGGCGCATACCTGACCTACACCCTGGTCAGATACACCGGCGCCAGCCCGCTCTGGTTCATCCCGCCGATGATGGTCGCGCTGTTCCTGCTCGGCCTGCTGCTGCATCGCCTGATCTTCCGCCGCCTCGCGGCGACCTCGCCCAATGCCGAAGTCATGGAAGCGCGCAGCCTGATCGTCGGCTTCGGCCTCATGTTCATCGCGCAGAATGCCGCCCAGCTGATCTGGGGCGGCGGCATGAGCGGCCAGCCCTACCTCGATGAAGCCGTCAACTTCGGCGAGATCACGGTCGCCGCCAATCGCCTGCTGGTGCTGGCGGTCGCGGCGGCGGCGAGCCTGGCGCTGGTGCTGCTGCTGAAGAAAACCCTGCTCGGCAAGGCCGTGCGCGGCATGCTGCAGGCGCCGCTGGGCGCGATGCTGGTCGGCATCGACACGCGCAGGCTGCACCCGGCCTGCTTCGGCCTCGGCCTCGCGCTGGCGGGTCTCGCCGGCGGGCTGCTGAGCATGGTCTATGAGCTGACGCCCTCGATGGGCGAGCCCTACACCATCTCCGCCCTGATCGTCATCACGCTGGGCGGCCTCGGCAACATTCCCGGCGCCATCGCCGGCGCGCTGCTGCTGGGCCTGGTCGAAACCTTCGGCACCTACTTCACCAGCCCGTCGCTGAAGATCCTGATCAGCTACAGCGTGCTGGTCCTGGTGCTCCTGCTGCGGCCGAAAGGGCTCTTCGCCAAATGAAACGGGGCGCTCTCTTCCTGATCGCCGCCGCGCTGCTGGCGGCCCTGCCGGCGCTCGATTCGCCCTTCGTGCTGTCGATGGCGCTGACCTGCCTGATGTATGCCGGGCTCGCCGTGAGCTGGTCGATGTTCAGCGGTCCGACGGGCTACCTCTCGCTCGCCACCTCGGCCTTCTTCGGCCTCGGCGCCTACTGCACGGCCTGGGGCCTCGCCTACCTGCCGTGGCCCGTCGTCGTGATGGCGGGCGGCCTCGCGGCAACCCTCTTCGCCTTCATCATCGGCCTCGTGGTGCTGAACCTGCGCGGCGCCTACTTCGCCGTCATCACCTACGGCCTCGGCGAACTCGTCAAGCACACCATCACCCATGTCGAGAAGACCTATGCCGGCACGGTGGGGCGCGTCATGAACGACACGCCCTCGTCGGACGTCGTCTACTGGACCGTGCTGGTCATCGCCCTGCTCGCCGTCTACACCTATGTCCGCTTCGGCGGCAGCCGCTACGGCCACGCCCTGCGCGGCATCGGCATGGACGAGGAGCGCGCCGCCACCCTCGGCGTGAACCCGATGCGCGTCAAGCTGCTGGGCTTCTGCCTCTCGGCCTGGTTCGCCGGCGCGCTCGGCGCGGCGATGGCGGTGCGCTGGACCTACATCGACCCGCACACCGTGTTCAATCCCTTCATCGTGTTCCAGACCGTGCTGATCTCCATGGTCGGCGGCCCGCTCACCATCGGCGGTCCGCTGGTCGGCGCGCTGGTGTTCAGCCTGCTGTCGGAATTCCTGCGGCTCTCGCTGCCCTTCCTGTACATGATCCTGCTCGGCGTGCTGCTGATCGTCTCGGTGCTCTACCTGCCCAACGGCCTTGCCGGCCACGACTGGCGCGGCCTGTGGCAAAGGATCTCCAGGCGCAAGCAGCCGGCCGAACAGGCCGCGGAGCAGCGCCATGAGTAAGCCCTTCCTCGAGATCGCCAATCTCACCGTGCGCTTCGGCGGCCTGGTCGCGCTCAACGCCATCGACCTGGTCGCCGCGGAAGGCGAGTTCATCGGCATCATCGGCCCCAACGGCGCCGGCAAGACCACCTTCTTCAACGCCATCAGCGGCATGGTCAAGCCCACCTCGGGCAGCATGCGCTTCTGCGGCGCCGACCTGACCGGCGCGCCGCCTTACGTGCTGGCCCACGCCGGCATGGCGCGCACCTTCCAGACGCCGCGCGTATTCGGCAGCCTGAGCGTCGCCGAGAACGTTCAGTTCGCGCTCGACTTCGTCGGCGACATCCGCCGCAAGCAGGACAGCTTCGCCGCGGCGCGATCGGGTGCGAGCCTGCTCGAGCGCGTCGGCCTCGACCCCTACGCCGCGCTCCTGGCCGGTAGCCTGCCGCCGGCCAGGCAGAGGCAGCTCGAAATCGCCATGGCGCTGGCCAGCCATCCGCGCCTGCTGCTGCTCGACGAAGTCGCCGCCGGCCTGACCGAGGCCGAGGTGAAGGAGATCGCCGCGCTGATCCGCGACCTCCGCGGCGAGCACGGCTTCACGGTGATCTGGATCGAGCATGCGGTGAACATCCTGATGAGCACCGTCGACCGCGTCGCCGTGCTGAACTTCGGCGCCAAGATCGCCGACGGCAAGCCCGTCGATGTGCGTCGCAATCCGCAGGTGATCGAAGCCTATCTGGGCAATCGGGCGGAGGCCGCAGCATGAGCACGACCACCGCCATCACGGCAGGCCTGGAACTCGAGGTGCGCGAGCTGCGCGCCGGCTATGGCGGCCTGCCCGTGCTGCACGGCATTTCGCTCGTCGCGCCGGCCGGGCGCATCACCGTGCTGGTGGGCGCCAACGGCGCCGGCAAGACTACGCTGCTGAAGACGCTGGCCGGCGTCATGCCGCCCGTTTCGGGCAGCGTGCTGATCGACGGCCGGGCGCTGTCGGGGGACACCCCGGCCGATCGCGTGCGGCGCGGCATGGCGCTGGTGCCCGAAGGCCGCCACCTGTTTCCCGGCATGAGCGTGCGCGAAAATCTCGAGCTCGGCGCCTACCTCGCCTCGCGCCGCCAGCGCGAGGAAATGCTCGAGCGCGTGATCGAAACCTTCCCGCGCCTCGGCGAGCGTCTCGATCAGATGGCCGGCACCATGAGCGGCGGCGAACAGCAGATGGTCGCCATCGGCCGCGCCCTGATGAGCCGGCCGCGGCTGCTGCTGCTCGACGAACCTTCGCTCGGCCTGGCGCCGAAAATGGTCGATGAAATGTTCGGCGCGCTGCGCCGGATCAACAAGGAAGGCACCACCGTGCTGCTCGTCGAGCAGAACGTGTTCCAGGCGCTGAACGTTGCCGACTTCGCCTACGTGCTGGGCCACGGCGAGATGATCGCCGAAGGCGCCGCCTGGGAGCTGCGCGGCAACGAACTGATCAAGCGGGTCTATCTCGGCGAGGCGATCGCCGACTAGAAGGCCGCGGTCCGGCAGCAGGCGGCTCCGCCTGCGATCGGGTCACCGTATCGCCGGCGCCGACTGTCGATGGAGTCCGCCGTGCTAAGGCGGCGGCGCCTTGTGGTGCTCCTGCCATTGCTTGATGGCGGATGCGGTTTTCGAATGGCCGTTGTCCGCGGCCAGCGCCGCGGCCGTCATTGCAAGCTTGTCCCGCAACGCGGTGTTGGCCTTCGCGGCCAGCAGCAATTCCACCATCGGCATCTGGTCGGTTGCCGCCGCCAGATGCAGCGCCGTGCGCCCGGCGGCATCCTTGCCATTGACGTTGGCGCCGTTCGCGAGCAGCACCCTCGCCGTCTCCACGCCGCCGACGACCACGGCCGCATGCAGCGGCAGCATGTCGTTGGCGTCGGCGACGTCGGGCTTGCCGCCCTTCTCCAGCAGCAGCCTCACCAGCGCCGGCCGATCGCAAAACGCGGCGGCGAACAGCGGCGTACGTTTCAGCGCGCCGGTCGCATTGACGTTCGCGCCCGCTTCGAGCGCTTGCGCAGCCGCGCGCACGTCGCCCGCCGCCACGGCGGCAAACAGCTGCCTGTCGTTCGCGCCGAACTCCGCATTCGGTGCCATGTGCGGCAGCACGCACGGGCTCGGGGCTTGCTGCGCGGCGCCCGCCGCTGTCTGCGCCGGTTCGGGCTTGCCGCAGGCCGCGAGCAGTCCGATGGCGCAAAGCGCGGCGACGCCGGCACTGGCGAATCGAAAAGCGGATTTTCTTGCTGGGTTCATTCCGGCTCCTTGCTCAGGTCCGCCATTTTGCCTCGGAACGCGCCGCGTTCGCGCATGCCCGGGTCGTTCCGGCGCCGCAGCCCGCGATCAGGAGCTGAGCTTCACTCCCCACTCACCGCCGCGTCTCGCAGTAGCGAGCGCAGCTCGAACAGGATGTCGCTGACCGGGCGACCGCTTGCGGCCTCCTGGCGCAAGGTCTCGTTGAAGAGCCGATGCATTGTTTCGGCGTCGTCGCCAAGCTGTTCGCACTGGATCAGCAGCGTGCTGCCGCAGGCGCAGTTGCCGAACGACATCAAGCCGATCGGGTTCGCGTCTTCGATGTTGTCGATCTTGGGCAGACCGATGGGGGACACCGCCTCCACGTAGCTCCTGAACGTGGGATAGACCTTGCCGCATGTCCCGCATCTCTTGGGGAATTGGGATTTGCACATGCTCAGCATGTCTGGAACGAAGGCAGAAAGTCGATCACTCAACATGACGCTAGTTCCTCGGCAAACCGTCTCGAATTCATATAACTTTAGCATGATGGCAGGCCACGCCAGTCCTTTCCGCACGGCCGCCGCAGCGGAAACCGGGCGATACTGCTTCCTTCTGCCCGGAGCGAACCATGAAACCGCATCACTGGCCCTGGACCTTCCTCGTCTTCACCCTGCTCGGCACCGTCCTGCTGCTGGCCGGCGTCGCGGCGCTGGCCGGAATGCTGAATGGCGTCCATCCGCTGTTCAACGACGACATGGCCGGCTGGGCGCTGATCGTCTCCGCCGTCGCCAGCTTCCTGACCGGCGCCTTTCCGCTCGTCCTGCGCCGGCTTGCGGAGCGTGAGGGCGCCTGAGTCCATCGCCACAAGCGGCTGAAGTGAACACAGGAGTCGGCGCTGGCGGGACGGTGAATCTTGCTGTGATGACGGGTTAAGTGGTGCGGGGGATTCGTGGTCCGGTCTTCGGCCGAAGCGGACGTTGCCCTGCTTAGCAAGCACTTCTGCCTTCGGCCATTACCAGCCGTTAGAAAAACTGGCGCAAAGCAGTCATTCAATATCTGTTCGAGTATTCTTGACAGCTATCTCGAGAATCTCATGGCGAAGGAGTGCGTCATGTCCATCAAGTTGTCGAAGCGCGAGACCGCCACCTTGCGCAACCTGGCCAACGAAGCATGGGAGGCCGAACTTCACGAGGCGTTGGAAGGCTTGTTCGAGGACTTCTGCCGCTGGGCTGACAATGGCTACAGCTCACTGGAAATGGTCGAGCGTATCCATGAGTTCCACAATGGCGCCGCCCGCGACCTCTACAAGCGCTATACCGGCCTTGCGCCCTCCGTCGCCGTGGCCCGCGCCATTGCCGTCGGTGCCATTGACGAATCCGCGCTGCCGACCGAGTTACAGGACAAACTCGCTGACGAAATCGAAATACATCGACGCCTGAACGACGACTAGCGCTGACGCAGACATCACAATCGATCCAGAGGACTCGTAACCTTCCTCGTCACTTCCATCACGTGGGTGTAGATCATCGTCGTCTGCAGATTCCGATGGCCCAGCAACAGCTGGATGGTGCGAATGTCAGTACCCGACGAGAGCAGGTGGGTGGCGAAAGAATGCCTCAGCGTATGAACGCTGGCGTGCTTGTGAATTCCCGCCAGCTGCAGCGCCCTGCGAAAGGGACGTTGGACTGAACTGTCGGAGGTATGCCAGCGCGCATGCCGGCCGCTCTC
>DAIOGL010000175.1:0-5786 GCA_036745235.1 Sulfuritalea sp. | reverse complement strand
CCATGGGCGACCTGCGCCGCGAGGCCGACCGGCTGGCGCGCGAACTGCGTCGCGTCGACGATGTGAAGAAGGTCGAGCTGATCGGCGTGCAGGATGAAAAGATTTACATCGACGTCAGCCCGGCGCGCCTTGCCGCCATGGGTCTGGTGCCGACCCAGGTGTTCGACGCGCTGCAGCGGCAGAATGCCGTTGCGCCGGCCGGCCACGTCGAGACCGAGACGGACAGGGTGCGCCTGCGCGTCACCGGACCCTTCGACAGCGTCGACGCCTTGCGTGAGAGCACGCTGGCGGTGGGCGGACGCGCTTTCCGGCTGGGCGACATCGCGCACGTCACGCGCGGCCTTGCGGATCCGCCGCAGCCGCGCATGCGCGTGGCGGGACGCGATGCGATCGGCCTCGGCATCGTCATGGACCGGGGCGGCAACGTGATCGACTTGGGCGAGAACCTCACCAAGGCGATGGACCGGCTCAAGCAGAACCTGCCGGTGGGCATGGACGTGCACGTGGTGGCGGATCAGCCGCAGATCGTCAAGGTGTCGCTCAACCTGTTCGTCAAGACCCTGGGCGAAGCGATGATCATCGTCCTCGCCGTGTCCTTCCTGTCCCTGGGCTGGCGCACCGGCACGGTAGTCGCGCTGTCTATCCCGCTGGTGCTGGCGATCACCTTTCTCCTGATGAAGGCCTTCGGCATCGATCTGCAGCGTATTTCCCTGGGCGCTCTGGTCATCGCGCTGGGCCTGCTGGTCGACGATGCCATCATCGCGGTGGAAATGATGGTGGTGAAGATGGAGCAGGGCTGGGACCGCTTCAAGGCGGCCACCTTCGCCTACACCTCGACGGCATTTCCGATGCTGACAGGGACGCTGATCACGGCGGCGGGTTTTACGCCGGTCGGCTTCGCCAAGTCGGCGGCCGGCGAATACACCTTCTCGATCTTCGCCGTGGTGACCATCGCGCTGCTGGTGTCGTGGATCGTCGCAGTGGTGTTCACCCCCTGGCTGGGTTACAGGTTGCTGGATCCCGTCAAGCTGCGCGCAGCCGCGGAAAAGCATGGCGGTGACGTCTACGAGTCGCCCTTCTACCGGCGCTTCCGCGCGCTCGTGGTGTGGTGCCTGCGCCACCGCTGGCTGGTCATAGGCGCCACGGTAGCCATGTTTGCGCTGTCGCTGGTGGCCTTCAACAAGGGCGTGCAGAAGCAGTTCTTCCCGCCCGCCAGCCGGCCCGAGGTCATGATCGACATCTGGCTGCCGCAGGGCGCTTCGCTGAAGGCGACCGAGCGCGAGGTGAAACGCGTCGAAGCCTTGCTCGACAAGGACGAGGGTATCGCTTCGTGGTCGTCCTACATCGGCAACGGTGCGCCGCGCTTCGTGCTTTCGCTCGATCAGCAGTTGTTTGCCGACAATTTCGGGCAGATGGTCATCATGACCAAGGGGCTCAAGGAGCGGGAGGAAGTGAAGAACCGCCTCGAGGCTGCCTTCGCCAATTCGGATGGTTCATGGTCGCATCTGCGCCTGCGCGTGGTGCGCATGGAAAACGGGCCGCCGGTCGGCTACCCGGTTCAGTTCCGCATTTCCGGGGAAGATCTGACCGCCTTGCGCGAGGGCGCGGAAAGCATCGCCACCGTGATGCGGGCCCATCCCAACCTGCGCAACGTCAACTTCGACTGGAACGAGCGGATCAAGTCGGTGCGGGTCGAGATCGACCAGGATCGCGCCCGCGCGCTGGGTGTCTCCAGTCAGGACGTCGCGCTGACCCTGCAGGGCTGGCTGGTGGGCGCCACCGTGACCCAGTTCCGCGAGAGCGACCAGCTGATCGACGTGGTCTGGCGTGCCGGCGCCGAGGGTGGCGCCGATCCGCGCACGTTCACGCGGCTGCCGGATCTCGATGTCGTTGCCGCCAGCGGACGCCACATTCCGCTGGCACAGGTGGCGCGTCTGGTACCGGTGCTCGAGGAAGGCCTGATCTGGCGGCGCAATCGCGTGCCGACCATCACCGTCCGTGCCGACATCGCCGGCAGCGTGCAGCCGCCGGTGGCCTCGGCGCAGGTGGATCAGCAATTGGGCGACTTGAAGGCGAAGCTGCCGCCGGGCTTCCGCATCGAAGTCGGCGGCACGACCGAGGAGTCGGCCAAGGGCGAGAAGCCGATCATGGCGGTGGTGCCCTTGATGGTGGTCGGTGTGACCATACTGCTCATGATGCAACTGCAGAGCATCAGCCGCATGGTCATCGTGCTGCTCACGGCGCCGCTGGGCCTGATCGGGGTCACGCTGGCGATGCTGGTGTTGCAGGTGCCCTACGGCTTCGTCGCCAACCTCGGCGTGATCGCCCTGATGGGCATGATCCTGCGCAACTCTGTGATCCTGATCGACCAGATCGAGCAGGACGAGCAGGCCGGCAAGAGCGAATGGGAGGCGATCGTGGGCTCGACCGTGCGCCGCTTCCGCCCGATCACCCTGACCGCGGCGGCGGCGGTGCTGGCCATGATTCCGCTGAGCCGCCAGGTATTCTGGGGCCCGATGGCGGTGGCGATCATGGGCGGCCTGATCATCGCCACGGTGCTGACCTGCCTGTTCCTGCCCGCCTTGTATGCGGCGTGGTTCCGGGTCAAGGAACCGACCGACGACTCAATGGCGGCGTAGAATCCTGCCCTTGTCGGCGCTGAAGTAATATTAGATTATGCTAATATAGCATTCTTGGAGATATGATGAATTTCGAACAAGCCCGCTTCAATATGGTCGAGCAGCAATTGCGCCCCGGCAAGGTGCTGGACCCTGACGTCCTCGAAGTGCTGTTCGTGGTCAAGCGCGAAGAGTTCGTTCCGCCCGCCCATCGTCGCCTGGCATTTGCCGACACGCAGATCCCGCTGGGAGGCGATGCCGGTGCCTGCATGCTGTCGCCGCGGGTCGAGGCCCATGCCCTGCAGGCGCTGGCCATGAAGAAACACGAAAACGTGCTCGAAGTCGGCACCGGTTCCGGCTACATGGCGGCCCTGCTGGGCGTCCACGCCGACCATGTATGGTCGATCGAGATCGACCCGCGACTGGCCGAGACCGCGCGCGAAAACCTGCACCGCGCCGGCGTAACCAATGTTACGGTTGAAGTCGGCAACGGTCTCGCCGGCTTGCCCGCCCACGCACCCTACGATGTCATCATGGTCTCCGGTGCCGTGGCCGCGACGCCCCGCGCCCTGCTCGACCAGCTCAAGCCCGGTGGCCGCCTTTTCGCCATCGAAGGCAAGGCACCGGCGATGGAAGCCGTGCTGTACACACGGGTGGGCAGCGAGTTCCGTCGACTGGCCGTGTTCGAAACCGTGGTCGCGCCCCTGCGCGACGGCGAGCAGGCGCCGGCGTTCGTGTTCTGACCCGATGCGTCAGCTTTCCGCCCCACAGCTCAAGGAGTGGCTCGCCGATGCAGAACGGTCCAAGCCGGTGCTGCTCGACGTCCGCGAACCCTGGGAATTCGAGACCTGCCGCATCGCCGGATCGCAATCGATGCCGATGCGCGGCATTCCGGCGCGCTATCACGAACTCAAGCGCGACGATGACATCGTAATGATCTGCCATCACGGCGCGCGCAGCTTTCAGGCTGGAATGTTTCTGGAACAGATGGGCTTCACCAGCATCGTCAACCTCCAAGGCGGCGTCGCTGCCTGGGCGCGGGAAGTCGATCCGACAATGCCAACGTACTAAACCCGAAAAGAACGCGGAGTTCGCATGAAAACAACGTTTCAGTGGAGGCTAACGTCGGATCGATCGACGTCAAGCGCAGCGGCAGCAACCAAGAAAGTACTTCCCCTGATGATCGCCGGCTGCCTGTCCGCCGCCGGGCTTGTCGATGCAGCCCACGGCGCCGACCTGATGGCGGTCTATCGCGATGCACTGGCCTACGATGCGCAGTTCGCCTCGGCGCGCGCCGCACTCGACGCCGGCCGCGAGAAGCTGCCGCAGGGCCGCGCCGGCCTGCTGCCGACCGCCGGCCTGTCGGCGAACACCGGCTGGAACCGGCAGGCCACCGGCGTGCGCAGCGAGCCGCCGACGAGCAGCAACACGGAGTACAACAGCAACGGCTGGTCGGTCAGCCTCTCGCAGCCCTTGTTCCGCTGGCAGAACTGGGTCGCCTACAACCAGTCGGAGCTCGCGGTGGCGCAGGCCGAAGCCCAGTTCGGGCTGGCGCGGCAGGAATTGATCGTGCGCGCGGCGCAAGCCTATTTCGACGTGCTGCTGGCACAGGATACGCTGGCGGTTGCACAGGCGCAGAAAGTCGCGATTGCGGAACAGCTCGAATCGGCCAAGCGCAATTTTGAAGTCGGCACCGCGACGATTACCGACACCCACGAAGCCCAGGCGCGCTACGATCTGACCAGCGCGCAGGAAATTGCGGCAATGAATGACCTGAGCGTCAAGCGACAGGTCTTGCGTTCCGTTATCGGCAAGGAACCGGAAGGCCTGAAGAATCTCAAGCCCGGCGTGCAACTGAGCCGCCCGCAGCCGGACGACATCAACAAATGGGTAGAGATGGCCGAGTCGGCGAGCGCCTCGGTGCAGATCTATACCGCCTTGTATGAAATCGCCCAGCGCGAGATCGAGAAGCAGCGTGCCGGCCATTATCCGACGCTGGACCTGGTCGCCAGCCGCAGCCGCAGTTCGAACACGGGTTCCTACGCCCTCGGCGCCGTGCGTCCGGGCAGCGATACCGACGTCCATGCCATCGGCCTGCAGCTCTCGCTGCCGATCTTTGCCGGCGGCGCGACCGTATCCAGGGATCGCGAAGCCGTCGCCTTGAAGGAAAAAGCCGCCTCCGATCTCGAGAATGCCCGGCGCACTGCAGCGCTCAATGCGCGCCAGGCCTATCTGGGGGTGAGTTCGGGGCTGGCGCAGGTGCAGGCCTACCAGGCGGCTCTGACCTCTTCGCAGTCGGCACTGGATTCAAACAAGCTCGGCTATGAAGTTGGCGTGCGGATCAACATCGACGTCCTGAATGCGCAGAGCCAGCTCTTCGATACCCGCCAGAAGCTGGCCAAGGCCAGACTGGATACGCTGGCCGCCCTGCTCAAGTTGAAGGCTGCCGCGGGCACCCTCGGCGAAGACGACGTGGCCGCGGTCAACGCCCTGCTGGAGTAATCATCTCCAGCGTGCGCGCCGTCGCGCCGCGATGTCGTTCGGCAAATGCCCGCCCGGCTGCGCTCATGGCTTGCCGCATTTCGGCATTTGCCAGCAGAGCATTGACCTGACGCACCAGATCATCGGCATCGCGCACCGACCGCGCGGCTCCGCAGGCGATGGCCTCGCGCGCCGCCTCGGCAAAGTTTCGCGTCGAAGGGCCGATCAGGATCGGGGTGCCGCAGGCCGCCGCTTCGATCAGGTTCTGGCTGCCGAAATCGAGCAGGCTGCCGCCGATGAAGGCGACGTCGGCCGACGCGTACCAGGCGAACATCTCGCCCATGCTGTCGCCGATCAGCACCCCGGTGCGTGCGTGAATCACCGATTTCTCGCTGCGTCGCTGCATGCTGAAGCCACGCTCGGTCGCGAGTTGCGCCACTTCGTCGAAGCGCTGCGGATGGCGGGGAACCAGAACCAGCAGCGGCGTTACCTGCGCGTCAAGCGGGATATCAGGAACGCGGAGTGCACCAGCGCCGTCCCGCAAGGGGCTACCGCTGCGCATGACCTTCGCCCCTCCCGACTTTCGCCACGCATCCAGGATCAGCGCCTCCTCGCCTTCACGTGTGCTGGCCGCCAGCCACACCGGCCGGTCGCCCCAGCCCGAGCGAAACGCACGGCCGAGTTCGA
>DAIOGL010000174.1:3902-5819 GCA_036745235.1 Sulfuritalea sp. | reverse complement strand
GGCGCAAGAACGGCAAAATCTATGCGGAGATGCTGACCATCAGCTCGGTCGTCGCACCCGACGGACAGGTCAGCAACTACATCGGCACCTTTTCCGACATCTCACGCAACAGCGAGGCCGAGGCCGAGATTCACCGCCTGGCCTTCTACGATCCGCTGACCCAGCTGCCCAACCGGCGGCTGCTGGTCGATCGTTTGCAGCAAGCCATCACTGCCAGCGCCCGCAGCGGGCGCCAGGGCGCTCTGCTGTTCATCGACCTCGACAACTTCAAGGTGCTCAACGACACTCTGGGTCATGACAAGGGCGACCTGTTGCTGCAGCAGGTTGCAGAGCGGCTCACAACCAGCGTGCGCGAAAGCGATACCGTGGCCCGGCTGGGCGGCGACGAATTCGTGGTGATGCTCGAGGGGCTCGGCCTCGAACCCGAAAAGGCCGCGCGGCAGGCCAGGATGGTGGGCGAGAAAATTCTTGCCGCGCTCAACATGCCCTACCTGCTGGGTGAGCACAAGCATCACAGCACGCCGAGCATCGGTGTCACCCTGTTCGGCGAGAATCACGACACGGTCGACGAGTTGCTGAAGCGGGCCGACTTCGCCATGTACCAGTCGAAGGCGGCAGGCCGCAATACCCTGCGTTTCTTCGATCCGGAAATGCAGGCAGTGGTCACCGCCCGCGCCGGCCTGGAAGCCGAGCTGCACCAGGCCCTGCAAGGCGAACAGTTTCTTCTCCATTACCAGTCCCAAGTCGACGGCAGGGGAAAGCTGACCGGTGTCGAAGCCCTGGTGCGATGGCAGCATCCGCAGCGCGGCCTGGTGCCGCCCGGACAGTTCATTCCGCTGGCCGAAGACAGCGGGCTGATTCTGCCGCTCGGCCATTGGGTGCTGGAGACCGCGTGTGTCCAGCTAGTGCGATGGGCCACGAAGGCAGACATGGCGCATCTCACGGTGGCGGTCAATGTCAGCGCCCGCCAGTTTCATCACCCCGGCTTTGTCGAGCAGGTGCTGACGATCCTCGACCGCACCGGCGCCGATCCAGGAAAACTGAAGCTCGAGCTGACGGAGAGTCTGCTGCTGGCTGATGTGGAAGAGGTTATCGCCCGGATGACCGTACTCAAGTCGAGAGGCGTCGGTTTCTCGCTCGACGATTTCGGCACGGGTTACTCGTCGCTCATCTACCTCAAGCGGCTGCCACTCGACCAGCTAAAGATCGATCAGACTTTCGTGCGCGACATACTCACCGATCCCAATGACGCCGCCATCGCGAAGGCGATCATCACCCTGGGGCAGAGTCTGGGTCTCGCGGTAATCGCAGAGGGCGTCGAAACCGAGGGGCAGCGGGGCTTTCTCGCCAGCCATGGCTGCGACGCCTATCAGGGGTTCCTGTTCGGCCGGCCGGTCCCGGCGGAAGACCTCGATGCCGCCAGGCACGAAGCGCCACTGTGGGTGATCTGAGCTTGCCGCTGCCCGGACTGCACGAGCTTCGCATCGGCGTACGCGTCGGGCTTGCGCTGGCGTTGCCGATCGTCGGCGTGCTGGCACTGTCGCTGTGGATACTCACCGGCTACTTCCGCACCGCGAACGAGATGAGGGATCTGCGCGTCATTGCCGAGCTCGCTCCCGGCCTCGGCAATCTGATCCACGCGATCCAGCGGGAACGCGGCGTGTCCGCCAGCTTCATCGGCGCCGGCGGGGCCGACCTGGTGGACAGGCTGCCGGCGCGACAGCGGGAGACCGACGAAAAGCGGGCGGCTGTGGCGAGTGCGCTGGTCTATTTCGATGCGTCGCATTTTGGCGGAACCCTGGTGAGCCGCATTTCGGCGGCACGGGAGGAGGTCGATAAGATCGAGACCTGGCGCCGTGCCGTCGTCGGACGGAAGATCGCGGCGCCGGAATTGACCCGGCTCTATGGCGGCGCGGT
>DAIOGL010000174.1:0-3802 GCA_036745235.1 Sulfuritalea sp. | reverse complement strand
GGGCGCGGACATCAAGGTCGCGCACTGGTTCGATACGACGACGCAAAGAATCGACCAGATGAAGATGATCGAGGACAGCCTCGCCGCCGAACTGATTGCGCGGGCCAGAAGCGCCGAGGAAGCGGCGTTGCGCACCGCACGGTGGGTCACCGTGCTCGTCGTGCTTCTGTTGGGCCTGACCGTGCTGGTGGCGGCGGCGCTTGCGCGCGGAATCGTCAACCCGATAGGCAGGATGATCGCCGCCATGAGCAGGCTCGCGGCCCGCGACGGATCCGTCGAGATCGCGGCCGGGGACGGCCGGCGTGGCGACGAAATCGGCGACATGGCGCGCGCCATGATCGTGTTCCGGGAGAACCTGGTTCGGGTGGTCCAGGCCGACGAGCGCCTGAAGCACGAGTCGATCCTGCGCTTGCACCATCAGGCCCTGGCCTCGATTTCGCAGGGGGTGATCATCACCGATGCCGAGCGTCGCATAACCTACGCCAATGAGGCGTTCCAGCGCATTACCGGCTACTCCGAGGCGGAGATACTCGGACAGACGCCAGCCTTCCTGCACAATCGCGGAGCGGATCAGGTCATCCTCGCCGAACTGCGCGCCGCTCTCGCCATCGGGCGTCCATTCAGTACTCACCTGATGAACTTCAGGAAGGACGGCACGCCCTTCTGGAGCGACCTGTCGATCAGCCCGGTGCTGGATGCCGAAGGCCGTGCGACCCACTTTGTCGGCGTTACGCGCGATATTACGGAGAGTCGTCAGCTGCAGCAGGAGCTGCGCATCGCGGCCAAGGCCTTCGAGTCGCTGCACGGAATCATGGTGACCGACGCCAAGGGGATCATTCTGCGAGTCAACCATGCGTTCACCGAGATAACCGGCTACAGCGGCGAGGAGGTGGTAGGGCGCGCGCCCTCCATCCTCAAGTCCGGCAGGCATGACCAGCAGTTCTATGCCGACATGTGGTGCCAACTGGCTGCCACCGGTGCCTGGTATGGCGAAATATGGGACAGACGCAAGAACGGCGAAGTCTTCCCCAAGTGGCAGACCATCTCCGCGGTGAGGGGACTGGACGGGCAGATCACCCATTACGTTGCGGCCTTCTCCGACGTCAGCGAAAGCAAGGCGGCGGAAAACGAAATCAGGAACCTGGCTTTCTTCGATCCCCTGACCCGACTGCCCAATCGCCGGCTCCTGCTCGACCGTCTGCAACACGGTCTCGCTGCGAGCGCCCGCAACCGGCACCACGGAGCCTTGCTGTTCATCGATCTGGACAACTTCAAGAACCTCAACGACAGCATGGGTCACGACAAGGGCGACCTGCTGCTGCAACTGGTGGCGGCGCGTCTCAGCGAATGCGTCCGGGAAGGCGACACCGTGGCCAGGCTCGGCGGCGACGAGTTTGTGCTGATGCTGGAGGGCCTGAGCGAGAATTCCCGCGAGGCCGCGACCCAGACCGAAGTGGTAGGCGAAAAGATCGTCGAGGCCCTCAACCAGCCGTATCAGTTGGGCGCCCAGGAATACAGCTGCACCCCGAGTATCGGCGTCACCCTGTTCTGCGGTCATGCTGCAAGCAGCGATGAACTGCTGCAGCAGGCCGACCTGGCGATGTACCAGGCCAAGGCCGCTGGACGCAACGCCCTGCGCTTTTTCCGGCCCGACATGCAGGCGGCGATTACCCTCCGCTCCGCGCTGGAGGCAGATTTGCGAAAGGGTCTGCGCGAGCATCAGTTCCAGCTCTTCTATCAGCCGCAGGTGGGCGCCCAGGGTCAGCTGACGGGAGTCGAGGCACTGGTTCGCTGGAGTCACCCCCAGCGCGGACTGATCAGTCCCAGCGAGTTCATCCCGCTCGCGGAGGAAACCGGGCTGATCCTGGCCCTGGGCCAGTGGGTCCTGGAGACGGCCTGCGCGCGTCAGGCGATCTGGCGCAAGGATCCGGGGAAGTCACACCTGACCATGGCCGTCAATGTCAGCGCGCGACAATTTCATCACGAGGACTTCGTCCTGCAGGTCCTGGCCACGATCGAGCAAACCGGCGCCGACCCCGGCAGGTTGAAGCTGGAACTGACCGAGAGCCTGTTCCTTGCCGACGTCGAGGACACCATCGTCAAGATGAGCACGCTGCGGGAGGCGGGCGTGCGTTTCTCTCTGGACGATTTCGGTACAGGGTATTCCTCCCTGTCCTATTTGAAGCGGCTGCCCCTCGATCAACTGAAGATCGACCAGTCGTTCATCCGCGACGTGCTGACCGATCAGAACGATGCCGCGATCGCCCGCACCATCGTCGCACTGGCACACAGCATGGGGCTGACGGTCATCGCCGAAGGGGTGGAAACGGAAGCGCAGCGCGAGTTTCTCGCCAGCCACAATTGCCAGGCTTTTCAAGGCTTTCTGTTCGGCGAGGCGGTACCTCCGGAGCAGATCCCGCACTGACGGGATCGCCTCGAGCCGGCTCCCCGTCGCCTGTAATGGGAGGGGTCGGTTGCGGCACACGGTGACGTATCGTGCAGATGCTTGTTTCAGATGTGAAATAATTTTTCACTGTGCGGCGGCACCCCGCTGTAGGAATCCTCCGACTTGACACCTCGTCGCCGTGAGGGCTAAATCGGGCGGATCAAACTGATCGCAGGAGAAATCAACAATGGCACCACCCCCACTCGCTTCGCGCGAGGCGGTACGCGAGCAGCGCTTCGGCGACGTCTGGAGCAACGAACTGAACGATGCGTTTGCGGATATCGCACGCTATTACGACCGCGCCAACGAAATTGCCGCACTCGGCTTGTGGAGCAGCTTTCTCAAACGCTTCATGCAGACGGTGGACATCAAGCCGCAACAGAAGGTGCTCGATGTCTGCGCCGGCACCAACGCCATCGGTATCGCCCTGCTCAAGCGCGAGCCAACGCTGGACGTCCATGCCATGGACCGCAGTTCGGCGATGCAGACGGTGGGCCAGCAGAATGCCGCCGCGCTTGGCTTCACCATCAAGAGCACCATCGGCGACGTGCACAAGCTGCCCTTTCCCGACAATCACTTCGACGTCGTCACGCTGCAGTTCGCCTCGCGTCACCTGCGGGTGCGGGAAGTGTTCACCGAGGTTCTGCGGGTACTGAAGCCGGGCGGGCATTTTCATCATTCCGACATGCTGCGTCCGCGCAATGTGATCGTGAAGAATCTCTACTACGCCTATCTCAAGACCTGCCTCAATTTCACCAGCCTGATCGTCGGCAGCAGTCCCGCGGCGACCAAGTTCAAGCAGTATTTCATCGACGCTCTGGACCTGTTCTACACCGCCGAGGAGCTGTCGATCGTGCTGCGCGAACTGGGCTTTGTCGAGGTGACGGTGGATACGGTGTTCTACGGCATGATCGGCTTTCATCGTGCCGTCAAGCCTGCATCCACCTGATTCAGATTGCCCCGCATTTTTCGAGTGTCCGCAGACCCGAAGTCCGATACTGAAGTTTTGCTGCAAGCAGTGAGTTCATACCTATCCCAACCTTGTTCGGAGCCTTAACATGAAAACCAGATTCTCCCTTTTGCTGACAGGATCATTGTTCTTCGCCCTGGCCGGACTGAGCCCGGTGCATGCGGAAGTCGACGAGGCCGCGGCCCAGGCGCTGGCCAAGAAGAACGACTGCTTCAAGTGCCATGCCATAGACAAGAGCAAGAAGGGCCCGTCCTACAAGAAGATCGCCGCCAAGTACAAGGAAAAGAAAATGGGCGAGAAGGATGCCATCAAGCAAATGACAGAAGGCAAGAAGGTCAAGCTCGAGGACGGCACCGAGGAAGATCACAAGATCATCGAGACCAAGG
>DAIOGL010000173.1:0-5829 GCA_036745235.1 Sulfuritalea sp. | reverse complement strand
GACATGAAGGGCCAGGGCATAGGATCCGGCCTGCTGCGCAAGATGATCGACTATTCCCGCGAGCGCGGCATCCGGGTATTCAGCGGCGACGTGATGTACGACAACCAGCCTATGCTGGACCTGCTCAAGGGCTTCGGCTTCACTTTCGGGCGCAGCGAAGAGGCCGGCATCGTGCGCTGCACGCTCGAGCTGCAGCCGGCGAAGTCTGAGAAGCAGTTGCAGGGAGCGCGCTAGCAGGGTTCGTACGGGCGGCCGGTGTCGCAATGTTGCTGAACTTGAGGTAGCGAATGGCACTTCTCGAAATCGATCGCTTGAGATTTCGCGTGCCGGAACGGGTGGTGCTGGACGGGGTGGATTTGACCGTCGAAGCCGGCGAGATTCACGCGCTGGTCGGCACCAACGGCACCGGCAAGAGCACGCTCGCGTATCTGGTCATGGGCTGCGAGGGTTATCGTCCCGATGCCGGCGAGATTCGTTTCGACGGCCGTCCCATCGATGCGCTGCCTCTTCACGAGCGCGCACGCATGGGCATCACCCTGGCGTGGCAGGAGCCGGCCCGCTTCGAAGGGCTGTCGGTTGGCGATTTTCTGCGCCTGGGCAAGAGCGGGGTGGATGCGCAGGACTGCCTCCATCATGTGGGTCTGGCGCCGACGGACTACCTGAACCGCATGGTGGACAAGACCCTGAGCGGCGGCGAACGCAAGCGTATCGAACTGGCATCCGTGTTGGCCCTCGCCCCGCGCCTGGTGATACTGGACGAACCCACCGCGGGAATAGACCTGCTGTCGATTGGCGAAATAATAGGCGTCATCAGAACCTTCAAGGCGCACGGCGCCGGGGTGCTGCTCATTACCCATCGCGAGGAAATCACCCGCATAGCCGATCGCGCATCGCAACTCTGTGGTGGGCGCATCGTCTGCAGCGGCATTCCGGAAATCGTGGCGGCCAATTACCGTGGCCGGGCCTGTCTGCGCTGCAACGGCGAGGAGTGTCACGATGAGCGAACTTGACGGCTTGCTGACGGCGCTGGGCAGCCAGGGCGTGGATCGCGCGATCCTCGCCGATGCGCAGACCGCGCACGTGATGGCGAGCGGCCAGCGGCTGTTGAGCCAGCGGCAGGTGCCGGGGCTGACACTTGCGGCCGAAGAAAGCGCGGACGGCATCGTCGCCGACATCCGCGTCGCGCGCGGTACGCGACTGGCACACCCGCTGCATCTGTGTTTCGGGGTCCTGCCGTCCGTCGGCCGGCAGCACATCCGCATGCACCTGGTGCTGGAGGACGACGCTGCGCTCGACATCGTCGCTCACTGCTTTTTTCCCAACGCCGAGCGGGTCGAGCATCTGATGGATGCCGTGATCGAGGTCGGCGCCGGTGCCAGGCTTGCCTACATGGAAGGCCATTACCATGGCCCCTGGGGCGGCGTGACCGTGGTGCCCCGGGCGACGGTGAAGGTGGGCAAGCGTGGTCTCTATCGCTCCGATTTCTGCCTCACTACCGGACGCGTCGGCAAGCTGGACATCGACTACGAGGTCGAAGCGGACGAGGAAGCCGTGGTCGAGCTCACTGCCCGGGTGTTCGGCCGCGGCAATGACGCCATTCGCATCCGCGAGCGACTGGTGCTGGCAGGGCGCGCGGCGCGCGGACTGATCAAGACCCGTGTCGCCCTGGAGCACGATGCCACGGCCGAGATCGTCGGCATCACCGAAGGCAATGCGGCGCAGGCCCGCGGCCACGTCGACTGCATGGAAATCGTCAAGGATCGGGCGATGGCCAGCGCACAACCGCTCGTGAAGGTGACCCATCCCGAGGCCAAGGTCACCCATGAGGCCGCGATCGGCAGCGTGGATCACCACCAGTTGGAAACGCTGATGGCCCATGGACTCTCGCCGGAAGAGGCGGTCGACCTGATCGTCGGCGGCTTGCTGGGGACGAGGGAAGAGAACCGCATTGCCGGAACGGGCAGGGCAGAGGCGATCGTATGGAAAAAGTGACGGCAAGTGCGCCAGCCGGAACGCTCCACGATTTCAAGGTGATGCGGTGCGACATCACCGCGGAGGTTGAATGCCTACGCCTCCGAGACTGACAGAGCCGCCTCTCAGCACCAGGTTGTCCGACAGACTTTATTTTTCGCGATCAGTCCTACCAGAGCGTTTCCCGCTCCGCGCTGGCCGAAATCTTGTGGAAGGTCAGGTCGGCGCCGTTGAATTCGTCTTCCGGTTCCAGGCGGATGCCGATGGTCATTTTCAGCACGCCATAGACCAGGAAGCCACCGCCCAGCGCCACCGCAATGCCGAGCGCGGTGCCTGCGAGCTGGCTCATGAAGGCGACGCCGCCCAGGCCGCCCAGCGCCTTGGTGCCGAAGATGCCGGCTGCGACTCCGCCCCAGGCGCCGCAGAGGCCATGCAGCGGCCAGACGCCGAGCACGTCGTCGATCTTCCAGCGGTTCTGCGTCAGCGTGAACATGCCGACGAAGAGGCCGCCGGCGACGCCGCCGGTGATCAGTGCGCCCAGCGGGTGCATCAGGTCGGAGCCGGCGCAGATGGCGACCAGCCCGGCCAGCGGGCCGTTATGGACGAAGCCCGGGTCGTTGCGGCCGGCCACCAGCGCCACCAGCGTGCCGCCGACCATCGCCATCAGCGAGTTCATCGCGACGAGGCCGGAGACCTTGTCCAGCGTCTGCGCGCTCATGACGTTGAAGCCGAACCAGCCGACGACCAGGATCCAGGCGCCGAGCGCGAGGAAGGGAATGCTCGAAGGCGGATGGGCCGATATGCCGCCGTCCTTGTGGTAGCGCCCGCGCCGTGCGCCGAGCAGGATCACCGCGGCGAGTCCGATCCAGCCGCCGACGGCGTGCACCACCACCGAGCCGGCGAAATCGTGGAACTCTTCGCCGAAGCTGGCCTTGAACCAGTCCTGGATGCCGTAAGCATGATTCCAGGCAATGCCCTCGAAGATCGGATAGATGAAGCCGACCAGCAGGAAGGTGGCCGCGAGCTGCGGGCCGAAGCGGGCGCGCTCGGCGATGCCGCCGGAGACGATGGCCGGGATCGCGGCGGCGAAGGTCAGCAGGAAGAAGAACTTGGTCAGTTCGAAGCCGCTCTTTTGCGAGAGGACTTCGGCGCTGGAAAAGAAATGCACGCCGTAGGCGATGCCGTAGCCGATGAAGAAGTAGGCCAGGGTCGAGACCGAAAAGTCGGTGAGGATCTTCACCAGCGCGTTGATCTGGTTCTTCTTGCGCACCGTGCCCAGTTCCAGAAAGGCAAAGCCGGCATGCATGGCCAGGATCATGATGGCGCCGAGCAGAATGAACAGCACGTCGGCGGATGTCTTGAAATTCTCCATTGCGGGGCTCCCAAAGGCCTAAAGGCACGAATGGGATGCATGAAAGCAATGACCATTCCCGCCAATAAATCAGTGATAAATCAAGAGGATCGTCCAGCAGAGCAGAGCATAGCGCACCTTGGTGGTGCGATCGGGCCGGACTTTGCACCGCAATGGTGAGAGTCGGCGCTGGCAAGACGGTGCAAACCGTGCGTGACGGAGTCTCAGTAAAGGCCGACGCCCGCTTTTTGGGCGTCGAGCGCGGCGGCCATGATTGAAACTCTTGGGCGCCTATTTTGGTGCGTTGTTCGCGGTGCCCGGAGGCTCATAGCTACGCGGCATCAGCACCCACATGCGCCCCTGCTGGCGCATTTTCCCGGCCTGGCTGCCGGCTTCGGGGCCGCTGCCCCAGAAGAAGTCGGCGCGAACGACGCCGCGGATGGCCCCGCCCGTGTCCTGTCCAAGCATCAGCCGGCTCAGCGCCTGAGTACTGTTCGGTCGCGTCGTGGCGAGCCAGATCGGTGCGCCCAGAGGCACGTGGCGCGGGTCGACGGCCAGGGAGCGTTCGGGCGTCAGGGCCAGCCCCATGGCGCCTTGCGGTCCGCTGCCTTCGACCGGCAGTTCGCGGAAGAACACCAGGCTCGGATTCGCGTTGAGCAGTTCCGCGAGCCGCGACGGATTGGCCCGGGCCCAGTTCTTGATGCCCTGCATCGAGGCTTGTTCAGCCTTTAGTTCGCCGCGTTCGATCAGCCAACGGCCGATAGAACGGTAGGGATGGCCGTTCTGGTCGGCGTAATTGAGGCGCACGCGGCTGCCGTCGGCGAGCTGCACCTGGCCGGAGCCCTGGATCTGCATGAAGAAAAGATCGATCGGATCGTCGATCCAGAGGAGGGCCTGGGGTGAGCGCTTGCTCTCCTGCGGTGTCCATTCGGCGCGCGAGTAATAAGGCACCAGTTTGCGCCCCTCGATGCGGCCGCGCAGGCGCAGGTGCTTGAGTTCCGGATAGAGCTCGGCCAGTTCGACCACGATCAGGTCGTCGGGCGGACCGAAGACGGGATAGGAGTAGCCGCGAGTTTCGAAACGGCTGCCTTTCAGGACCGGTTCGTAATAGCCGGTGATCAGTCCCGTGCGCGAGCCGTCCGGATTGACCAGCGCCCAGGGCCGGAATTGCGCCTCGAACCACGCACGCAAGGCCGGCGCGTTCCGGTCGTCGACACTGCGTGCCGAATTGCAGACCGGCTGCCATTGCTCTTGCCTCTCCAGGCTGCGGCAACTGGCGACCAGGGCGGCGAACGCGGCGCCGGGATCATCGCTGTTCCAGCCCGGCAGGTCGTTCCATTCGGCGGGCTGCAGGGGCTTCTCCGGCGGCTTGGGCGGCACCACGGGCGGACACACCGGACAGACCGGGCAAGCCGCAGGGACGGGGCAGGCGTCGACGCGCATGTCTGACGGGGCGGGCAACTGCGCGCAGCCGGCGACGACCAGCAGTACCGCCAGGACGGGGAGGAATCGAAACATGAATCTGCTAAAGTGCCATGCTTTCAAGAGCCCGCAAGCTTAACCGATGTAGGGCATATTCCTCGAACCGGGCCCCTGGCGGGACCGGCCCGACGGCCTCCCAAGAGACAGCGATGACCGACCCCTCCCATGCTTTTGCTCCCCTGATCGACCGCCTCGACGCCCTGTTCGATCGCCTTGAGACCATCCTGCCGCCGCCGCTGCCGCCGCCCGACTGGTCGGCCACGGCGTTTCGCTGGCGTACCCGCGCCGGGCGCGGCTGGCTGGAGGCGGTCAAGCAGCCGCACCGCATCCGCTTCGAGGACTTGCAGGGCGTCGATGACCAGAAGCAGCGCATCGCTCAGAACACCAAACAGTTCGTCGCCAAGCGCAGCGCCAACAACGTGCTGCTGACCGGCGCGCGCGGCACGGGCAAGAGTTCGCTGGTCAAGGCCGTGCTGAACCGGTTCGCCGGCAAGGGACTGCGCCTGATCGAAGTCGACAAGGATGATCTGGTGCACCTGCCGGAGATCGTCGACCTGATCGCCGGCCGTCGTGAGCGCTTCATCATTTTCTGCGACGACCTCTCCTTCGAATCGGGCGAGCCCGGCTACAAGGCGATGAAGAGCATCCTCGACGGTTCGATCACCGGCATGCCGGACAATCTGCTGGTGTATGCGACGTCCAACCGCCGCCACCTGATGCCGGAAAAGATGTCGGAGAACCTCGAAACCAAATACAACGCCGACGGCGACATCCATCCCGGCGAGACCACCGAAGAAAAGGTTTCGCTGTCGGAGCGCTTCGGCCTCTGGCTGTCCTTCTATCCCTTCGGCCAGGACCATTACCTCGAAATCTGCGCCCACTGGCTGGCCGAATTCGGCATGTCGGAGGCACAAATCGCCGCGGCGCGCGGCGAAGCCCTGCAATGGACCCTGATGCGCGGTTCGCGCAGCGGCCGCGTCGCCTGGCAGTTCGCCCGCGACTATGCCGGGCGCCACGCCAAGAAG
>DAIOGL010000172.1:1297-5830 GCA_036745235.1 Sulfuritalea sp. | reverse complement strand
CGGTCGTTGAACAGCACCGACTTGGCCCAGCCCTGGCCCGCGCCCAGCACGTCGCCATAGGAGAAGCCGCCGCAGGCGGCGAACCCCTTGAAGTCGGCCAGATGGATGCGGCCCGACTGCAGATCCGACATGTGCACGTCGTAGGGTGCGAAGCCGGCCCGTTCGAAGGCGGCCGCCATTTCGACGTGCCCGTTGACGCCCTGCTCGCGCAAGATGGCAATCCTGGGCCGCGCGCCGGTCGCGACAAAGGGGGCGGCCGGATCGAAACTCATCTGCACGGAAAGTCCCGGATTTTCGGCATCCAGCAGCGCATCGAACTCTTCCTGCGCGCAGACCGGATCGTCGCGCAGGCGGGCGATCTGGAAGCTGGTTTCGCTCCAGGTGCGCTGCAGTTCGTTGCGATGCGCGGCAAACACCGCCTTGGCGTTGCGCCAGATGCGTATCGCATCCGCGGTGTTGGTGGTGCCGATGGCATGGGTGCAGGCGCCGAGGCCGGCATCGCGCAGGGCCTGCATCACGACGCCGCGATCATCGCGGCGAATCTGCAGCACCGCGCCGAGTTCCTCGCTGAACAGCGTCGCGATGATCCGGTCGCGCAGGCGGCCGGCGATCTGCGGAAACCGCTCGCTGCCGTCGACATCGTTCATCAGCGGGTCGTAACAGAGCCCGTCGAGATTGAGCGAGACGCCGACATGCGAGGCGAAGCTCATCTCGCAGACGGTGGCGAACAGGCCGCCGTCCGAACGGTCGTGGTAGGCGAGGATCTTGCCGTCGCGATTGAGCTTCTGGATCGCGCCGAAAAATCTCTTCAGCAAAGCGGCATCGACGTCCGGCACCGTATCGCCGCTGACTCCGTACACCTGCGCCAGCGCCGAACCGCCGAGGCGATTGCGGCCCTCGCCGAGATCGATCAGCAGCAGTTCGGTTTCGCCGACCTCGGCGTCCGGCCGCAATTGCGGCGTCAGCGTGCGGCGCACGTCGTCCACCGCGGCGAATGCCGTGATGATCAGCGACAAGGGCGCGGTCACCTGCTTCGCCAGGCCCTGCTCGTCCCACTTTGTGCGCATCGACAGCGAATCCTTGCCGACCGGGATCGAGACACCGAGCGCCGGGCAGAACTCGATGCCGACCGCCTTGACCGTATCGAACAGCGCGGCATCCTCATGGCCGTGACCGGCGGCCGCCATCCAGTTGGCGGACAGCTTGATCCTGCCTATGTCGCCGACATCCGCTGCCGCGAGGTTGGTGAGCGCCTCGCCCACCGCCATGCGGCCCGAAGCCGCCGCGTCGAGCAGGGCCAGCGGCGTGCGCTCGCCCATCGCGAAACACTCGCCGAGAAACGTGTCGTAGCCCATCGCGGTGACGGCTACGTCGGCCACCGGCACCTGCCAGGGGCCGACCATCTGGTCGCGCGCGGTGAAGCCGCCGACGCTGCGATCGCCGATGGTGACCAGGAAATTCTTCGACGCCACCGCCGGCAGGCGCAGCACGCGCAGCGCGGCTTCCTTCAGGTCGATGCCCGCGACATCGAGCGGCGGCATGACTGCCCGATGGCGGCGCGCGTCGCGATGCAGCTTCGGCGCCTTGCCAAGCAGCACTTCCATCGGCATATCGACCGGCTTGTTGCCGAAGTGGTCGTCCTTCACCGTGAGCTGGCCGTCGTCCGTGGCAACGCCGAGCACCGCGAAGGGACAGCGCTCGCGTTCGCACAGGGCGCGGAACTCGTCCAGTCGCTCCGGCGCGATGGCCAGCACGTAGCGCTCCTGCGCCTCGTTGCTCCAGATTTCGCGGGGGCTCATGCCCGGCTCTTCGCTGGGGATCGCGCGCAGGTCGAAGGCCGCGCCGCGGCCCGCATCGTGGGCGAGCTCGGGCATGGCGTTGGAAATGCCGCCGGCGCCGACGTCATGGATGGCGAGGATCGGATTGCCGTCGCCCTGCTGCCAGCAGCGGTCGATGACCTCCTGCGCGCGGCGCTGGATCTCCGGGTTGCCGCGCTGCACCGAGGCGAAATCGAGGTCGGCGGTATTCGAGCCGGTCGCCATCGACGATGCCGCGCCGCCGCCGAGGCCGATCAGCATGCCCGGGCCGCCCAGCTGGATCAGCAGGCTGCCCGCGGGGAATTGAATCTTGAAGGAATGTCCGGCGGCAATGTTGCCGAGGCCGCCGGCGATCATGATCGGCTTGTGGTAGCCGCGCATTTCGCCGCCGAATTCCTGTTCGAAGCTGCGGAAGTAGCCCGCCAGATTGGGCCGGCCGAATTCGTTGTTGAAGGCCGCGGCACCGATCGGCCCTTCGATCATGATGTCGAGCGCCGAGGCGATGCGCTCGGGTTTGCCGTAGCCCGATTCCCACGGCTGCGCGTAGCCCGGAATGCGCAGGTCGGACACGGAAAAGCCGCACAGGCCGGCCTTCGGCTTGGAGCCGCGCCCCGTCGCGCCCTCGTCGCGAATCTCGCCGCCCGAGCCGGTCGCCGCGCCGGGGAAGGGCGAAATCGCCGTCGGATGGTTGTGCGTCTCGACCTTGGCCAGGATGTGCGTGGTCTCTTCGCTGTAGGCGTAGCCGCGATCGGCGCGCGGGTAGAAGCGCCGGATCGGCGCTCCCTCGATCACCGCGGCATTGTCCGAATAGGCCACCACCGTGCCTTCCGGATGCGCCTTGTGCGTTTCGCGGATCATGCCGAACAGCGACAGCGGTTGCGGCTCGCCGTCCACCGTCCAGCTCGCATTGAATATCTTGTGCCGGCAGTGCTCGGAATTGGCCTGGGCGAACATCATGAGTTCGACGTCGGTCGGATTGCGCCCGAGCTTGCCGAAGTTCTCCACCAGGTAGTCGATCTCGTCGGCCGACAGCGCGAGGCCCAGTTCGGTATTGGCCTTGACCAGCGCATCGCGCCCACGCTCCACCGTGGTCAGCGGCTGCGGCGCGACGTGGTGGAACAGCGCCCGGGCCGCATCGACGGACTCGAGCACCGACTCGGTCATGCGGTCGTGGAGGCGTGTCGCCAGCGCCGACTTCTCCCGCGCCCCTGTCACATGGAAACCCGTGCCGCGCTCGATGCGCTTGACGGCCGCGAAGCCGCAGTTCCTCGCGATGTCGGTGGCCTTCGAGCTCCACGGCGAAATCGTGCCCAGGCGCGGCGTGACCAGCAGCAGCTCGCCGCCCGGCGGCGCGGGGAGGATAGCCGGGATTCCCAGCAAGTCCTTCAGGCGGGCCGTTTCATCCGCGCTCAGCGGCGCGGCCAGCTCGATGAAATACCAGTGCTCGGCCGCCAGGCCGACGCCGGGATGGGTCTCGGCGACAGTCTTTTGCAGGCGCGCGAGGCGCGACGCCGAAAACGCAGCGGAGCCCCGCAGGGCAAGGAATTCAGCCATGATGGACGGACCGGGGCGAATGAAAGGCGGGATGGCAATGCAAGGCGCGGAATTATACCCTCAGCCCGCCCCCGGCCTCGCACCCCGAATTGCTTTCGGCGGCCAAGCCTGAGAAACTTCCGCCACGCCACAGGTACATCCCCACCCATGAACGCGCTGTCGTCGCCCACCGTTGTCCGCATGATCGCAGCACTCACGGATCACCGTGACGTGGACCTGCTCGAGGCCAGTCTGCTGAAGACGGTCGCCGACCTGTTCGAGCCCGACTGGGCGGCGATCTTCCACCTCGGCACCGACGACATTCCCGAGTTCTCCAGCTCCCTGCGCGACGGAGTGATCTCCCAAACCCCCGGCCCCGAGTCGTTTGCCGAGCTGATCGGCGCCGCGGAGGTCACCTCCTTTCCGATCATGAGTCATTCCCGCAAGGTGCTCGGCTACCTGCTGGTGCACCGCAGGCCGGAACTCTCGGCCGAGGAGCAGGCCCTGATGGCGGACCTGTTCCGCGTCTATGACAACTACCTCGGAGTCCTCAGGGACTCGCAGATCGACCGGCTCACGGGCCTGCTGAACCGCCGCACCTTCGACGACCAGCTCGACCGCGCGCTCGGAATGATTCGCCGGGCCTACCAGGAGGATGCCGGCGCCGGCAGCCAGCGCAAGATCGACGCCGGCACCGGCTGCTTCTTCATGGGCGAAATCGACATCGACCACTTCAAGGCCATCAACGACCGCTTCGGCCATCTGCACGGCGACGAAGTGCTGGTCATCCTCGCCCGCATCCTGCGCAGCACTTTTCGCAAGACCGACCTGATCTACCGGTTCGGCGGCGAGGAGTTCGTCGTCATCGTCTACGTCGATGACCGCAAGGACGCCGGGACCACCTTCGAGCGCCTGCGCCGCTCGATCGAGAACCACGCCTTCCCCCAGGTCGGCAAGGTCACCGTGAGCGTCGGCATCACCGAGATCCGGAACACTTCGTTTCCCGTCGAATTGCTCGGCCGTGCCGATCAGGCGCTGTATTACGCCAAGACCCACGGCCGCAACCAGGTCTGCTTCTACGAGGCGCTGGTGGCCAGCAAGGAGATCGAAGCCTACAACCATCCCGGCAGCACCTGAAGCGCGACACGCCGCGCCGATGGTGCTGCCGGTTCCCGACATGCCT
>DAIOGL010000172.1:0-1197 GCA_036745235.1 Sulfuritalea sp. | reverse complement strand
CTGCCCGAAGCGCAGGTCCGCGCCTTCATCGACGGCCTGATGCCTTCTCCCGCCGAGCCGCTGCGCATCGCCGCGCTGGAAGCGCGCGCCAGGGGCGAAGCCGAGGTCGCCGCCTCGCTGCTGGCCGACGCGCTGCAACTCGACCCGGGCAACGAAGCCGCGCAACTCGATCTCGCCGAAATCCACATCGACATGCGCAACATCGACGCCGCGCGGGCCATCCTCGACGCGCTCGAGCATCAGGCCAAGGACGCCTCCCGCGTGCGTGCGCTGCAAGCCCGCCTCAAGCTGGTGAATGCCGGCACCGGCGCCGACCCCGCCGCGCTGAAGGCCCGCATCGACGCCAACGCCGGCGACCTCGACGCCCGCCTGCAACTGGCCAGCACGCTGGCCTTGAACCATGACTACCGCATGGCGCTGGAGCAACTGCTGGCAATCGTGCGCCGCGACCGCAAATGGCAGGACGAAGCCGCGCGCAAGGCCATGCTCGACCTGTTCACCCTGCTCGGCGACCAGCCGCAACACGAGGACCTGGTGCGCGAATACCGCATCCAGCTCGCCCGCACCCTGAACTAGAAGCCGGCGCGGGCGGGACGGCGAAGCAGCGGAAAGGGATCTGGCTCGAATAGCCGATTCGTGCGCGACGTGGCACGGTTTGGCCAGGTCAAAACAAAATCGATGCTGACCCCTTTAGTTTTTGGCCGGGTCGGCAAAGGCTTCGGCTTGGGTTTGGGTGAAGAGGAGGGAGCGGGTGTTGCCGGCTTTGAGGGCGGTAATCAGATTTCCGCCCGAGTAACGTTCCTCTCCGGTCAATTCGTCCTTCAAGAACGCTTCGGCCGCCATCTGGAGGTTGGCATATTTAAGGTAGTCGGAAACTGTTGGGTTTGTCACGATCATTTCTCCAAACTCGGTTTCAGGACTTTTGCGGTGAATAGTTCAGTCTGGCCCGGTTGGCCGCTAGCCCCGCGTGTTGCGATGAATGCCGGACACGCATTGTCGGCGGCAAAAAGCCATGGCGACCGGCCACCGCCTCGATCCCCCTGTCCCCGATCCATCATGTAGCCAATGCGCTCGCCTATGACTTCCTTGGTTTCAAGGTCGATCACCTTGAGCGAGCCGCCTGCAATCCAGTATTCGCGCTCTTCGCGGGTCGAGATGTCGTCATAGGTGACGCCGTAGCGAGGTGGATTTCCGGGA
>DAIOGL010000171.1:0-5839 GCA_036745235.1 Sulfuritalea sp. | reverse complement strand
CGGGAAGCTGCCGACGCGGGCGAGAAACATGCGGTCGATCTCCTTGGTGGCATGCAGCAGTTGCGGCAGGACGTCACCCCAGGCTGACGGGTTCTCTGCGGCGAGTTCGTGGGCGCGGAGGATAACCAGCGTGTCCTTCTTCACCTCCTTGGCCACGTTCAGCACCAGCACCGGTTCCAGGTGGGGCAGGGCGACGCGCAGGGGCAGAGCGGCGCGCAGCGCAGTGGTGGTGCGCTGGCTGTAGATGCTCAGTATCCGGCCGTTGAGTCGGGCGAGGGACCGCGCTCGCTGCATCCCGCGACTAGGCCTTCAGAGCGTCGCTTGGTTTTATCGCGCGGTGGAATCCCAGCATGCCGTGGAACACGGTATCCGCCTTCACTTCGACATAGCCCAGTTCGCGCAGCAGGATCGACAATTCCTCGGCGGTGTAGAACAGCTCCAGCGCGTCGAGGAAGTACTGCTTCGCCTTGACCGCGGCGGGGCCGCTGCCGACGATGAGGCCGGTGATGCCGAGGCAGCCGCGCAGGTAGGTGTAGTAAAGGTTCTTCACGATCGGATTGCGCGGGCGCAGCATGTCGGAATGATAGAAGTGGCCGCCGGGCTTCAGCACGCGCAGGATTTCGCTGAACACATCGCGCACGCGCAGGTGGCGCGATGCGAACTGCAGCGTGACGATATCGAAATGATTGTCGGGAAAGGGCAGCTTGTGCACGTCGCCGATGGTGCTCTTGATCTGGAAGCCGTGCGCGGCGGCGCGCTGCTGGCCGACCGTCTGCATGGCGACGCTGCGGTCCATGGCATGCACGTTCAGCGTCGGCTCGCGCTTGAGCAGGGCAATGCCGATGGCGTTGGTTCCGGCACAGACATCGAGTACGTGCTGGCGAGGTTGCAGTTCGACCAGCTGCATGAAGCGCCTGAGAAAGTTGCCGAACTGCCCAAGTGCGGCAAGATTGTTGGCGCGATCGTAATAGGGCGCGACGTCGGCGAAAACGTCGTTCAGGTCGTTGCTCCAGACATCGCCGAGACGTTCTTCGCGTACCGCCTCGCGCGAGGCCATTGGGGGTGGTGCCATTCTTTTCTTTGCTCCCTTGGGTGATTCGTTTCGGTCTGACGCCGACTAGATTTTGAGCAGGTACACCGCCGTCAAGAGGCTGCCCGCTATTGCGGCAATATACAGGACAGTCGCGGCCAGTGTGTCGGCGCGCAGGCCGAAATCGTAGCAGGTACAGCGCAGGCGGTGGGCCGAACTCCACAGCGACAGGGCGACCACGCCGAAGATCACCAGCTTGCCGAGGCCGCTCACGGCGAAGGCATGCATCCGTTCGTAGCCGAGTCCGGCCGGCACATGGCCCAGCGCCGCCATGAAGGTGAGGAGGACGATCACCGGAATGAAGAAGGCGATCACCGTGCCGCCGGCGGCAAAGGGGAACCAGACGACAGGTTTGTGCGACTTGGCCATGGTCAGAACACTCCCGCGAGATAAAGGATGACGGCGGAAAGCACCGCCCAAGCGACATAGTGCGCCCCGGAAATCACGTTGCCGGGGACGAAGTCTTCGCCGATCTGCACCGGCATGGCCTTCTGCGTGGCGTTGAACCAGGTGGCGGCGTGATAGGTCGCGGCGACCAGAGCCAGCAAATGAAACACGATCGAATCCGCGCTCCTCAGTCCCAGCAGGAAGGCTTCCCAGGCTGCCTGGCCCTGGGACAGGCGCTGCAGGCCGACTACCAGCAGCACGCAATAGGCGCCGACGAAAATGCTGGTGATTTCGCGCGACATGTAGCGCATGTAGCGTGGCTGCCGGAAATACCAGGTGGTCGGCGGACATTCGCGAACCAGGGGTCTGCGGCTCATGATTTTCCTCCCGGAATCAGGTGTTCGACGATCCAGTCGATCGAACTGGTGATCTTCATCTGCTGCAGCGCGCTGGCCGGATCGACGTGGGCCGGACAGACCTCGGAACAGGCGCCGACGAAGGTGCAGGTCCATACCCCCTCATGGGTGGCGACCACCTCCTGGCGCTCCTTGCGGCCGCCGTCGCGCGAATCCTGGTTGTAGCGGTGCGCCAGGGTCAGCGCCGCCGGGCCGACGAACTCCGGGTCCAGCCCGTATTCGGGGCAGGCCGCGTAGCACAGCATGCAGTTGATGCACATCGAATACTGGCGGAACTTCATCAGTTGCGCCGGGGTCTGCTTGTATTCGCCCTCGCTGATCGGCTTTTCCTCTTTGGGAATGATGTAGGGCTTGACGCGCTTGAGCTTTTCCATGAAATCGTCGGGCGCGGTCACCAGGTCACGCTCGATCGGGAAGTGCGCCAGCGGCTCGACCCGGATCACGCCTTCGTATTCGCGCAGGAAAGCGTGACAGGACAGTTTGGGCTCGCCGTTGATCATCATGCCGCAACTGCCACAGACCGCCATGTGGCAGGACCAGCGGAAGTTGAGCGTCGGGTCGAGGTCTGCCTTGACCTTGTTGAGGGCATCGAGCACCACCCATTCTTCCTGGCAAACCACCTCGTAGCGCTGGAAGTGGGCCTCGGTGTCCGTATCCGGGTTGTAGCGCAGGACTTCCAGCTGAACCAGGCGCTCTTTCATTTGTGGTCTCCCGAGTAATCGCGCACGCCGGGCGGCGACTTGGTGATTACCACGTCGAGATAATCGACGCGAGGCACATCCAGGCCCTGGTGGTAGACCATCGTGTGGCGCAGGAAATTTTTGTCGTCGCGCTCGACGTAGTCGAGGCGCTGATGGGCGCCTCGCGATTCCTTGCGGGCCAGGGCGCCGACCGTCACGGCCTCGGCACAGTCGAGCATGGAGCCGAGTTCGAGCGCCTGGAACAGGTCGGTATTGAACACGCTGCTCTTGTCGGTGAGCTTGACGCGGCGGTAGCGATGACGCAGCTCGTGGATCTTGTTCACGCCTTCCTGCAGGCCTTCTTCGCTTCGGTAGATGCCGACGTTCTTTTCCATCGTTTCCTGCATCTCCCTGCGCAGGCCGGACATTGATTCGGTGCCGTCGGTGCGCGAGAAGAGCTCATCGAGGCGCTGCTGGGTCTGTTCGGCGCGGGCATTCAGTGCCGCCGCATCGGGAGCCGGCAGACCCTGCACGTGCTCGATGGCCGAGAGCGCGGCGCGGCGGCCGAACACCAGCAGCTCGACCAGTGAATTCGATCCCAGCCGGTTGGCACCGTTGAGGCTGACGCAGGCGCATTCGCCGGCGGCGAACAGGCCGGGCAGGGGCGTTGCGGCCGCGGTGTTGGTGGAAATGCCCCCCATCATGTAGTGCACCACGGGACGGATCGGCACCGCCTCCTTGACGATGTCGACGCCCAGGTAGGCCTCGGCTAGTTCGCGTACCAGCGGCAGGCGCTCGTTGATTTTCTTTTCGCCGAGGTGGCGCATGTCGAGCAGGACGCATTCGCCCCACTGCGTCGTCACCGTGTTGCCCTTCTGCAGTTCGTGCCAGTAGGCCTGGCTGACGCGGTCGCGGGGGCCAAGTTCCATGGTCTTCAACTGCGGCTGCCCCACCGGCGTCTCCGGGCCCATGCCATAGTCCTGCAGGTAGCGGCGGCCGTTCTTGTTGACCAGGATGCCGCCTTCGCCGCGGCAGGCTTCGGTCAGCAGGCTGCCGGTGTTGGGCAGCCCGGTCGGGTGGTACTGGACGAACTCCATGTCTTTCAGCGGTGCGCCGGCGCGGTAGGCCATGGCCATGCCGTCGCCGGTCTTGATCGCACCGTTGGTGGAGAAGGGGAACATGCGGCCGGCACCGCCGCCGGCGATGATTACCGCCTTGGCATGGAACTGGCGCAGCACGCCGCTGCGCATTTCCAGCGCAGTCACGCCCTGGCAGCGGCCGTCATCGACCAGCAGGTCGAGTGCATAGTATTCGTCGTAGCGGGTGATGGTCGGAAACTGCAGCGAGGTCTGGAACAGGGTGTGCAGGATATGGAAGCCCGACTTGTCGGCGGCGAACCAGGTGCGCTTTTTCTTCATGCCGCCGAAGGGCCGCACCGCCACCGAGCCGTCTGCTTCCCGGTTCCAGGGGCAGCCCCAGTGCTCCAACTGCAGCAGTTCCTTGGGCGCTTCGTGGATGAAGTACTCGACGCAGTCCTGATCCGAGAGCCAGTCACCGCCACCGACGGTATCGTCGAAGTGCATGTCGAAGCTGTCATCCGGCTTGATCACGCCGGCTGCGCCGCCCTCGGCGGCGCAGGTATGGCTGCGCATCGGATAGACCTTGGAGATCAGTGCTATGCGCAGCGTGGGATCGGTTTCAGCCAGGGCGATCGCGGCGCGCAACCCCGCACCTCCGGCACCTATGATTGCAACGTCGGTCGATATCGTTTCCATTGGACTACCCCGGAGCTTATTGTTGGTCTTGGGGCGCAAGTATCGGCTGTTTGCGGGGTTTCTTGTTGACTTGCGTCAACCGGAGCGGGCGGGCTTCCAATCCGGGTGCGGTGACCGGCCCCTCCTGCAGGAGCAGCCAGCGCTCGGCAGGCTGTCGTCAGTCTGGCATTCGCCTGGCGCTGCCGTTATAATGGCGGGCTTCGTATTCACACTTTCGCACCACCATGCGCACCAAACTCGTTGCCGGAAACTGGAAAATGCATGGCAGTCTCGCCACCAATCTGGAGCTGCTGCAATCCGTACGGAATGGCGTCAGCGGCCCCGCCGAGGTGGCTGTGTGCGTACCCTATCCGTATCTGGCGCAAGCCCGCGCGTTGCTCGAAGGCAGCAGAGTGGCCTGGGGTGCGCAGGATGTCTCCGAACATGCTCAGGGAGCCTGGACCGGCGAGGTGAGTGCGGCGATGCTGGTCGATTTCGCGTGCCGCTATGTCCTCGTAGGGCATTCCGAGCGCCGCTCCTTCTTCGGCGACACGGATGCAGTGGTCGCCGCGAAATTTGCCGCGGCGCATAAGGCCGGCTTGACGCCGGTGCTTTGCGTGGGTGAATCGCTTGCCGAGCGTGAGTCGGACATCACCGGCGAGGTGGTGACGCGCCAGATCGAAGCCGTGCTTGCAAATTCGGGAGTTGCCGCATTTGCCCGGGCCGTGGTGGCCTACGAGCCGGTATGGGCGATCGGTACCGGACGCACCGCGTCACCCGAGCAGGCGCAGGAAGTTCATGCCCTGATTCGGGCGCGCTTTGCGCGCGACAGCGCTGACGTCGCGGCCGGGCTGCGCATTCTGTATGGCGGTAGCGTCAAGGCGAATAATGCGGCCGAGCTCTTGGGCCAAGCCGACATCGACGGCGGACTCATTGGCGGCGCTTCACTGGTGGCGGCGGATTTCCTCGCCATTTGTGCTGCCGCCTGAACATAATTTGAAGAGGTTCTCATGGATCTATTGCATACCGTAATTCTGACCGTGCACATCATTGCCGGTCTCAGCGTTATCGGCTTCGTGCTGCTCCAGCACGGCAAGGGCGCGGACATGGGCGCCGCTTTCGGCAGCGGCGCGTCGGGCAGCCTTTTCGGCGCCACCGGCTCCGCCAATTTTCTGTCGCGCGTGACGGCAGTCCTGGCGGCAGTGTTCTTCCTGACCAGTCTGGCGCTCTCCTACATCGCCACGTCAAGCCCCAGAGTTTCGGGCAGCGTGATGGATGCAACTCCTGCGCAGACGACTCCTGCGGCTCCTGCGCCGACGCCTGCAGTGCCTGACTCCAAGGCCAAGGACATTCCGAAGTAAGCCGCGGCGAAAATCGCGGTTGATAGATTTTTTGTTGCGGCGCACGAATGAGTCAGTGGCTTGTTATATAATTCGCGCCACTCGCGCTCTAGCGCAAAGCCGTCGTGGTGAAATTGGTAGACACGCTATCTTGAGGGGGTAGTGGCGAAAG
>DAIOGL010000170.1:3282-5843 GCA_036745235.1 Sulfuritalea sp. | reverse complement strand
GACCCAAGCGGCATTCGAGTGGAGTTCATATGCCCGGGGAAGTAAAGTGCCGGCACATGCCCCTGCGAGGGAGCGTGCCGCCCGCGGCCCCACGCGGGGTCCGCACAACAACCGAGAAAGGGAAACATCATGGCAAAGGCGTTTTGGGTAAGCACCTATCGCGCGGTAAACGACCCTGACAAGCTTGCCGCTTACGCGAAGCTTGCCGGGCCGGCAATCACCGCCGGCGGCGGGCGATTCCTGGCGCGCGGCGAGCCGGCGAAGGTGTACGAACGGGGCTTGATGCAGCGTACCGTTCTGATCGAGTTCGACAGCGTCGAGCAGGCAGTCGCCACCCATGACAGCCCAGGCTACCGGGCCGCGCTGGCCGCCCTCGGCGACGGCGCCGAACGGGAAATCCGCATCATCGAAGGGCTCTGAGTATCTGCGCGTCGCCGGTCCCGATGTATTATCCAGGCGTTCCGGCAACGACCCTACGCCCGACTCGAAGCTTGCGCACACCGGGAGCATCGCGATGAGCCGCACCGACCACATCTGCCTGATGGCGAAGTACAACGAGTGGATGAATGCCAAGCTGTATGAGGCTGCGATGCGCCTGCCCGACGAGGAACTCGCCGTCGACAGGAAGGCTTTCTTCGGCTCCATTCTCGGCACGCTCAACCACCTGGTGGTCGGCGACACGATCTGGTTGCAGCGCTTCGCCGCCCACTCGGCCAATTACCCGGCGCTCGCGCCGGTAAAAGCCCTGCCGGCCCCGGCGAGCCTCGATCAGCTCCTGCATGCGGACATGCGAAGCCTTGCGCAACACCGCGGCTCGCTCGATCGGGTCATCACGGAATGGGCTCACTCGATTGCGGAACACGAGCTGGATCATGTTCTGCGCTATGCAAACACCAAGGGTGTCGTCGCGGAGAGGAACTTCTTCAGCCTCGTCATGCATTTCTTCAACCATCAGACGCACCATCGGGGCCAGGCGACGACTTTGCTGTCGCAGGCCGGTGCCGATGTCGGGGTCACGGATCTGCTGGTGCTGATCCCCAACGAGGCAGCGGCATGAGCGAGGCCTACCTGATCGGACACCTCACCATCAAGGATGCTGAAAAGTGGGCCGCGTACCGCAGCCGGGTTCCGGCAACGCTGGAGCCGTGGGGTGCGGAACTGGTATTTCGCGGACAGCGTGCCGAGGTGCTGGCCGGAGAGCATGCGCACACCGACGTGGTGGTGATCCGCTTCCCCAGCCGGGAGTCGATCGCCGGCTGGCACGCGTCGGCCGCCTATCAAGCCCTGATCCCGCTGCGGCAGCAGGCGACGGACGGGGTGCTGCTTTCCTATGAGGCATAACGCTGCTGCGCAGCGGGCGACCCGCCTCCGACACCAGGGCCACATCCATGCTCTATTACGCGATCAAGTTCATTGTCTCGGCGGCGATCATCGTCGCCATTTCCGAAATCGCCAAGCGCTCGACCGGGCTGGCCGCCCTGCTGGCGTCGCTGCCGCTCACGTCGCTGCTGGCCTTTGTCTGGCTGCACGTGGAGGATTCGCCGCCCGAGCGCATCGCCGAGCTTTCCAGCCAGATCTTCTGGCTGGTGCTGCCCTCGCTGCTGCTGTTTCTGCTGCTGCCGGTCCTGCTGCGGCATGGCCTGAACTTCTGGCTCAGCCTTGGCCTGTCCGCCGCGGCCACTGCCGGCGGCTACCTCGCGCTGCTGCCGCTGCTGCGCCGCATGGGCGTTGCGACGCTTTAAGAATTGCCTGAGGAGTGCCGTACAATCGGGGTATTCAACGATTTACCCGTTTCCTGACAGAGGTACCCGATGGCAAAACCCAATTATTCGTTCGAAAAGCGCCAGAGAGATCTGGCCAAGAAGGCCAAGAAAGAGGAAAAGCGCCTGCGCAAGGCCGGCGCGCCTGCGAATCCGGACGGCACGGAAAGCACGGAACCGGCGGCGCCGGCACCGGCGACCGAGGTAAAAACGGCCTCCTGAGACTCCTGAACCCGGCGGCGCCTAGCGCGCGAGCCGGTAGACGGCGAGGCTGCCGAGGAAATTGGGCTCTTCCGTGACCAGACGCCCGGCCTCGTCGAGCACCTGCCGCTCGCGGATGACCAGACTCATCCTGGCGCACAGCGCCTCGAAATCCAGCAGGGTGAAGAAGCGCAGGTTCGGCGTATCGAACCATTCGTAGGGCAGGTCTTCGGACACCGGCATGCGCCCGGCCATGATGGCCATGCGGTTCTTCCAGTAGGCGAAATTCGGAAAGCTGACCACCGCCTCGCGGCCGACGCGCAGCATTTCGCCGAGGATGCGTTCCGTATGGCGCACGGTCTGCAGCGTGCGCGAAAGCACGACGTGGTTGAAGGTCTGGTCGTCGAAGCCGGACAGGCCCTGCTCCAGATTGCCCTGGATCACGTTGATGCCGTTGCGGATGGCGGCGAGCACTTCGGCGCCTTCGAGTTCGACGCCGTAGCCCTTTGCGCCCCGCTCTTCGATCAGCCGCTTGAGCAGGGAGCCGTCGCCGCAGCCCAGATCGAGCACGCGCTCGCCCGGCTGCACCCAGCTGGCGAT
>DAIOGL010000170.1:0-3182 GCA_036745235.1 Sulfuritalea sp. | reverse complement strand
GCGTGGTAGTGCGGCTCGTCCATCAGGAAGGAGTCGTGGCCGTGGGCGCTGTCGATCTCGGCGTAGGCCACGTGCTGCCCGTTGTGCACCATGGCATGGACGATTTCGCGCGAGCGCTCGGGCGAGAAGCGCCAGTCGGTGCTGAAGGCGACCACCAGGAATTTCGCCCGGGCGCGGGCCAGGGCACGCGCCAGGTCGTCGTCGTAATCCTGCGCGGGATCGAAGTAGTCGAGCGCCTTGGTCATGCGCAGGTAGGTATTGGCGTCGAACACGCCGGCAAACTTGTCGCCCTGGTAGCGCAGGTAGGACTCGATCTCGAACTCCACGTCGAAACCGTAGCTGCCGGCGCCGGTGCGCAGGCGGCGGCCGAATTTCTCGGCCATCTGGTCGTCCGAGAGATAGGTGATGTGGCCCAGCATGCGCGCCAGGCGCAGGCCGCGCAGGGGGCGCACGCCGTGTTCGTAGAAGTGGCCGCCGTGAAAATCCGGGTCGGTCAGGATCGCCTGGCGGGCGACGTCGTTGAAGGCGATGTTTTCCGCCGACAGCTTGGGCGCCGCGGCGATGACCAGGGCATGGCGGATGCGATCGGGATAGGACAGCGTCCATTGCAGCGCCTGCATGCCGCCCAGGCTGCCGCCCATCACCGCCGCCCAGGCGTCGATGCCGAGGTGGTCGGCGAGCCGCGCCTGCGAGTCGACCCAGTCTTCGACGGTGACCACCGGGAAATCCGCGCCCCAGGGCTTGCCGGTGGCGGGGTTGGGGCTGGCCGGGCCGGTGGACCCGTGGCAGCCGCCGAGGTTGTTCAGGCCGACGATGAAGAAGCGGTCGGTATCGAGCGGCCGGCCGGGGCCGACGATGTTGTCCCACCAGCCGACGTTGGCCGTGGGTTTGCCGGACTCGTCGGCGCTGCGGCCGGCGACGTGGTGATGGCCGGACAGCGCATGGCAGACGAGGATGGCGTTCGATTTCGCGGCGTTGAGCGTGCCGTAGGTTTCATACACCAGGTCGAAGGCGGGCAGCACGCTGCCGCCCTTCAGAGCGAGGGGCTGGTCGAAGTGCGCGCGCTGCGCGCTGACGATGCCGACACCGGACATTGCGAATTCCAGAAAACGTGGGCGTCCGAAAACAGGAACGCCCGAGAACGCGATAAACCAGCGATCCGGGCGTTGTGACTTCCGTCTCGCTTAGCCGTATTTGTTGTGCGCCCGCAAGCCGAGTCAAATTGGCGCAATGGCGAAACTATGCCGCGTGCAGCCAGGCTTGTCAATCTGCCGCGCCCGCACACTTCGCGCGCGAAACGGCGATCGCGCCGGCTCCCCGGACTAGAGCTTGTCCACCTGTTCGCTGATCTTGTCCGCTTCGTCGAGCTTCAGGATGCGCGCGACGCGGGCCCCCAGCTGCGAGGCGTCGGCCATCATGACCTGCTGCTTCACTTCGAGGAGCTGCGTCGGGTGCATGGAAAACTGCCGCAGGCCCATGCCGAGCAGGAGCTTGGTCAGCGCCGGATCGCCGGCCATTTCGCCGCAGACCGCGACCGGCATGCCCACCCGTTGCGCACTCTGGATGGTCTGCGCGATCAGCTTGAGCACGGCCGGATGCAGCGGATCGTAGAGGTGGGCCACCGAGCCGTCGGTGCGGTCGATCGCCAGGGTGTACTGGATCAGGTCGTTGGTGCCGATCGACAGGAAATCCAGCCGGCGCAGGAAGGGCCCGAGCGTCAGGGCCGCGGCGGGAATCTCGATCATGCCGCCGACATGCATGGCGTCGTCGAACTTGTGCCGGGATTCGCGCAGCTGCGTCTTCGCCAGCTCGACGAGGGCGAGCGTCTGCTCGATTTCATGCGCATGCGCCAGCATCGGCACCAGCAGGCGGATCTTGCCGTAGTGCGAGGCGCGCAGTATCGCCCGCAGCTGCACCAGGAACAACTGCGGCTCGGCCAGGCAGAAGCGGATCGCGCGCAGGCCCAGCGCGGGATTGGGCGCGCTGCGATTGCCGGCGCGGTTGCGCAGGGCGCGGGCCTCCTTCTCGGCGCCGATATCCAGCGTGCGGATGGTGACCAGCTTGTCGCCGAGCGTCTTGACGACGCTGCGGTAGGCCTCGAACTGCTCGTCTTCGTCGGGCAGTTCATCGCGATTCATGAACAGGAATTCGGTGCGGAACAGGCCGACGCCATCGGCGCCGACTTCCTCCGCGCGCTCTGCGTCCTGCGGCAATTCGATGTTGGCATGCAGCTCGACGTCCTCGCCGTCCAGCGTCCGCGAACGGGCCGTGACCAGGCGCTTGAGCTTGGCGCGCTCGAGCTCCAGCGCGGTCTTCCTGAGCCGGTACTCCGCCAGCACCCCCGAGTCGGGATCGACGATCAGCACGCCGCGCGTGCCGTCGACGATCAGCAGGTCGTCGTCCTGGATCAGCGGCCGCGCATGCTGCATGCCGACCACCGCGGGAATGGCCAGGCTGCGCGCGACGATCGCGGTGTGCGAGGTGCTGCCGCCCAGATCGGTGACGAAGCCGCCGATCCTGAGGCTCTTGAACTGGATGGTGTCGGCCGGCGAAAGATCGTTGGCGACCACGATCAGCTCGTCGTCGGTGGTCGTCTTGCGCTTCGCCAGCTTGCGCGGCTTGCCCTGGAGGACCCGCAGCACGCGCTCGACCACCTGCACGATGTCCTGCTTGCGTTCGCGCAGGTAGGCATCCTCGAATTCATCGAACTGGTCGACCACCAGCTGCATCTGCTGCACCAAGGCCCATTCGGCGTTGCAGCGGCGTTCGCGGATCAGCTCGCGCACGCCGTCGGTCAGGGTCGGGTCGGCCAGGATCATGACGTGCAGATCGACGAAGGCGGAAAGCTCCGCCGGGGCGCCGGGCACGCTGGCCTCGCTGCGCAAGGCATTGAGTTCGGCGCTGGCGGTGGCCACCGCCTTGTCGAAGCGGATCAGTTCGCCTGCCGCGTCGCGCTCGCGCAACTGGTACTGCGCGACTTCCAGCAACGCGTGCGACACCAGGTGCGCGCGGCCGATCGCGATGCCGCCGGAGACCGCCTGGCCGTGGAGGCTGAAGGTCATTGCAGGCCCACCTCCCGGCGGGAGTGACTGCGGTTCAGCCGGGAAACGGCCGGCTTCCGGGTCGATGAATGCGACTGGCTTGGGACGGCCCGGCGCCAGTCGCGGCTCACTCCGTCTCTC
>DAIOGL010000169.1:0-5846 GCA_036745235.1 Sulfuritalea sp. | reverse complement strand
AGCTCCGGAAAGTAGTTGTCACGCTCCACGAGAAAGTCATCGAGTTCCTCGACCGGCATGTTCGAGCGGGCATCCGCATGCGTGCTGTCGAAATAGGCGGCGAGGGCCTGAGCGGCATCGGCGAGCTTGCGGCTGTTGGAGCCGACGATCGACGTGAACCTGGCGCGCTGCGCCGGCTCGAGATCGTGCACGTTCTCGAGGATTTCCGAGGAAGAGCGAATGGCCGATGCCTTGGTCAACAGGTCATGGACCGCGTCGGCCAGGCGCGGGTCCTGCGTCAGGCGGTCGGAGAGCGCATCTACGGCGCGATTTCGATCCAGCCATGACCGGTGCAGGGCGATCAGGGCATGCGCCCACGGCGCATGGCGGCTGGCCAGCTCGCTGGCGGAGCTTCGGTTCAGTTGCAGACCGGCGAACAGCGTCTCTCCGGCGAGTTCTTCGAGATCGTCCAGCAGGCGGCGTTCGGCCGCGCCGTCGATGTCATCGACCGCCAGTCCGAGTTGCGCGGCGATCCGCTGCAACAGGGTGCCGCCGATGCTGCGCTTGTTGCCTTCGATGAGGTTCAGGTACGAGGCGGAAATGCCCGCCTTGGCCGCGACGTCGGCCTGGGTCAAACCGAGCGTCCGCCTGCGTTCGCGGATGCGCGGACCGATCAGCGAGCGGCCCAACACTGCCTCCGCGAATGTTGCGACGCAAGGTCGATTATTGACACATTGACTTTCATAGCTGTCGATTATCGACAGGAAATAGTCAGTAAGTCAAATAGTTATTGAACAATTGACAAGAATGGCTGAGCATCGGTTTCAGCAAAAGGCAGGTCCTCTAACAGGTCAAAGCTCGAAGGAGAACGCGAATGAGTGACAACATCAATGATCCGAGTCGCCGCAGAGCGCTCAAAGTTGGCGCCGCATTGGGCATGGGCCTCGCAGCCCCTTCCCTGATCTACACCCGCAATGCATGGGCCGCAAATTTTCGCAACGACCCGGCCAAAGCGAAAACCGTGATGTTGGGCTTCAACGTCCCGCAGACCGGTCCCTACGCCGACGAAGGCCTGGATGAACTGCGCGCATTCAAGCTTGTCGTCAAGCACCTGAACGGCGAGGGCGACGGCGGCATGATGAAGACTTTCAAGCCCTCGAAGCTGAAGGGCAACGGCATCCTCGGCAAGAAGGTCACCTATGTGACCGGCGATACGCAAACCAAGGCCGATGCGGCGCGGGCCTCGGCCAAGCGCATGATCGAAAAGGACGGCGTGATCATGTTCTCGGGCTGTTCCTCGTCGGCGGTGGCAGTGGCCTCGCAATCACTGGCACAGGAGATGGGCGTGATCTACATGGTCGGCCTCTCCCACTCGAACGACACGACGATGAAGGATCGCCGCCGCTACGGCTTCCGGCACTTCTTCAATGCCTACATGTCGGGGCAGGCCTTGGCTCCGATTCTCGCTGCTGAATTCGGCAAGGACCGCCGCGCCTACCACCTCACCGCCGACTACACCTGGGGCTGGACGCAGGAGGAGTCGCTCAAGAACGCGACCGAGAAGCTCGGCTGGAAAACGGTCGCCGCCGTCCGTACGCCGCTCGGCGCCGGCGACTTCTCGCAGTACATCACGCCCGCCGTGAATTCCGGCGCCGACGTGCTCTTCCTCAATCACTATGGCAAGGACATGGTGAATTCGCTGACCCAGGCGGTGCAGTTCGGCCTGCGCGACAAGATGGTCAACGGCAAGAGGTTCGAGATCGTCGTGCCGCTCTATTCGGAACTGATGGTGCAGGGCGCGGGTGCTGCCGCAAAGGGCATCCTGGGTACCGCCAACTGGCACTGGAATCTGCCTAACGAAGGCACCAAGGCCTTCACCCAGTCCTTCGTCAAGGAGTACGGCTTTCCGCCGTCCCAGGCTGCGCAGACCTGCTACGCCCAGGCGCTGCTCTACGCCAACGCCTGCGAAATCGCCGGCACGTTCCATCCGCCGGAAGTGATCAAGGCGCTGGAAGGCTACAGTTTCGACGGACTCGGCAACGGACCGACCGAGTACCGGGCGGGCGATCACCAGTGCATGAAGGATTGCCTGGTGGTGCGTGGCGCGCTGCATCCGACCGGGAAATACGACCTGCTGGAAGTGGTGAAGGTGGTGCCGCGCAGCCAGATCGAGTATCCCGCAAGCATGGGCGGTGGCGAGCTCGGACCTTACGGGGCGTAATGGACGCAATACTGCTGCAACTCCTCAACGGCCTGGACAAGGGGGGGGCCTATGCGCTGATTGCGCTGGGCCTCACCCTTATCTTCGGCACGCTGGGGGTCGTCAATTTCGCGCACGGGGCGCTGTTCATGCTGGGTGCCTTCTGCGCGGTGACGACGCACAAGCTGCTGACGATTTCCAAGAGCGTCAAGGACACCAGCATCACGCTGTTCGACGTCCACAAGGATGTCCCCTACCTGCAGATCTGGTGGGGCGACACCGGCGCGCGCATCATCGATTATGCGGTGCCGCTTTCCCTTCTTCTGGCGATCCCGATGATGCTGCTGGTGGGTGTCGCGCTCGAGCGCGGGCTGATCCGCCACTTCTACCGTCGCACGCACGCCGATCAGATCCTCGTCACGTTCGGGCTGGCAATCGTGCTGCAGGAGGTCGTCAAGGCCTACTTCGGCGCGAATCCATTGCCGACGCCGGCGCCGGAGATCGTCTCGGGCAGCGCCAACATCGGCGCCTGGATTGGTCTGGGCGACGCACTCAGCTACCCATGGTGGCGGCTGGTCTACTTCCTGTTCTCGGTGGCCGTGATCGGGATGGTCCTTGCATTCCTGCGCTTCACCACGTTTGGCATGGTGGTGCGCGCAGGCATGCGCGACCGCGAAACGGTGGGTCTGTTCGGCATCGATATCGAACGCCGCTTTACCATCGTGTTCGGCATCGCCGTGGTCGTGGCCGGCCTTGCCGGCGCGATGTATACGCCCGTCCTGCCGCCGGATTACCACATGGGAATGGAATTTCTCGTACTTTCCTTCGTCGTCGTGGTGGTGGGCGGCATGGGCTCGGTGGGCGGTGCGGTACTGGCCGGATTCCTGCTCGGGATCCTGCAGTCCTTCGCCTCGATGAACGAGGTCAAGGATCTGCTGCCCGGCATCGACCAGATCATCATCTACCTGGTGGCGATCGTGATCCTGCTGGTGCGGCCGCGCGGCCTGATGGGACGAACCGGAGTGATGGAAACATGATGCACACCGTGAAACGCGACCGGATGCTGGTGGGCGGTTTCGCCCTCGCCGTACTGACCATGCCGGTGTGGATGACGCCGCTCGGAGCCGGCTACCCCGACCTGCTGCAGCGCTTTGCGATCTACGGCATCTTCGCCATCGGTTTCAACATCCTCTTCGGGCTTACCGGCTACCTGTCCTTCGGCCACGCGGTCTTTCTCGGCGTGGGCTCCTACGCCGCAGTGTGGAGCTTCAAGCTGCTCTCGATGAACGTGCTGCCCGCGGTGCTGTGCGCGATGGGCGTGTCGGGGCTCTTCGCGCTGGCCATCGGCTATATCAGCCTGCGCCGCTCGGGCATCTATTTCTCGATCCTCACGCTCGCGTTCGCGCAGATGGCATACAACCTCGCCTACTCCGTGCTCACCCCGATCACCAACGGCGAGACCGGGCTGAAGATCGAGCGCGTCGATCCGCGCCTGATCGATACGTGGATATCGGGACCGAGCACCCTGATCCCGTCGACCAATTTCTTCGGCATGCCGATGAGCGGCTACAGCGGCTTCTTCTTCTGCGCCGTGCTGCTGATCGCCGCGTTCTACGTGGCGCTGCGAATTGCCCGCTCGCCCTTCGGCGCGATGCTTCGCGCCATCAAGTCGAACCAGAACCGGCTGAACTATGCCGGCGTGCACACGCGGCCCTATGCGCTCACCGCCTTCGTCATCTCGGGTGTCTTCGCCGGCCTCGCGGGAGGGCTGCTGGCGGCGACCGACCCGCTGGCCGGCGCGGAGCGGATGCAATGGACAGCCTCGGGAGAGGTCGTGCTGATGACGATCCTGGGCGGCGTCGGCACCCAGTTGGGCCCGTTCGTGGGCGCCGTGATCATCAAGTACGCCGAGAACATCTTTTCGGCGTTCAATCCGCAGACGCTGCACGGGATATTCGCCTTCCTGCCCGACCCGATCGAGGACGTGGTGGTCGCGGTGACGGGGCTGTTCGTGGGCAACGGCTGGCAACTCACGCTCGGCACGCTCTTCATGCTGCTGGTGATCTTTCTGCCCGGCGGCGTGATCGAAGGGGCACGGCGACTGGGCGCACTGATCGCGCGCAAAACGGCGGCCCTGCGTGGGCGGCGCTCGCCACCGCTGGGGTCGGCACTGCCCGCCCCCGGCGCGGCGAGCGAATAGGGCGCACGGCAATGGCCCTGTTGCAGGTCAAAATGGTCAACAAGAGCTTCAGCGGCCTGACGGCGCTGAACAACGTCAACCTCGATGTCGAGGAAGGCAGCGTACACGCGATCATCGGACCCAACGGCGCGGGAAAGTCGACGCTGCTCAACTGCTTTGTCGGACGCCTCACGCCCGATACGGGCACGGTGCTGTTCAACGGCAAATCGCTGATCGGCCTGCCGCCGCACCGGATCAACCAGGAGGGCGTGGTGCGCGTTTTCCAGACGCCCGAGATCTTCGCCGACCTGTCCCTCTACGAGAACGTGATGATTCCCACCCTGGCCCGACGCGACGGTCATTTTGCGCTGAATGCCTGGTCGCGGTCCGACGCGCAAATCAAGGTGCGCGAGAAGGTCGAGCACATACTCGAGGACGTGGGTCTCGCCGACGCGCGTCGCGTCATGGCGGGCACGCTTTCGCGCGGCGACAAGCGCCGCCTTGAGTTGGCGATGTGTCTGGTCCAGGATCCCCGGCTGCTGCTGCTCGACGAGCCGACGGCAGGCATGTCGCGCGCCGACACCGAGCGCACCATCGAGCTGCTCAAGCGCATCGGGGAGCGGCGAATCACCAAGATCATCATCGAGCACGACATGCAGGTGGTGTTTTCGCTGGCAACCCGCATCACAGTGCTCGCGCAGGGGACCGTGATTGCCGAAGGCGAGCCCGCGGCGATCAAGGGCGATGCGAGAGTCCAGGAAGCCTACCTGGGGGGGGCGCAGTTTTGAGCGCATTGCCGCAGGCGAATCCGATGCCGTATTTCGCGTGCCGCGACCTGCACGCCTATTACGGGGAGAGCTATATCGTCCAGGGCGTGAGTTTCGAAATGCGGGAGGGCGAGATCCTCGCCTTGCTCGGACGCAACGGCGCCGGCAAGACCTCGACCCTGCGCACCATCGCCCGCCTCGCCGATCCGCAGTTGCGTTCCGGCGAAATCTGGCTTGCCGGTCAGGCGCTGCACCAGATGCCCGCGTGGCGGGCGGCCCGCCTCGGAGTGGGTCTGGTGCCCGAGGACCGACGCATCATCGGTGGCCTGAGCGTGGACGAAAACATCACGCTTGCGCAGATCGAGAAGCCGCGCGGCTGGAGCCGCGAGCGCATCTACGAGCATTTTCCGAAGCTCGCGGAGCGGCGACGACAGGAAGCGATCACGCTGTCCGGCGGCGAGCAGCAAATGCTCGCCGTAGCGCGCGCTCTCGCGCGCGACTTGAAGTTGCTGCTGTTGGACGAACCCTACGAAGGTCTCGCCCCGGGAATCGTCCGTGAGATCGAAAAGATTCTCCATGAAATCAAGGAGCTCGGCATCACCACGATCATCGTCGAGCAGAACGCCATCGCCGCGCTCAACCTTGCCGACCGTGCGATCATTCTCGAAATGGGCGAAGTCGTCTTCGACGGCTCAGCCCGCGAGATTCTGGAAAACACCGA
>DAIOGL010000168.1:0-5991 GCA_036745235.1 Sulfuritalea sp. | reverse complement strand
TGCTCCAGCGCCTTCGGATAGGGCTGGATCGCGAAGCGATGCGCATCGACCGGCGTCGCCGACAACTGAATGTGGGCATCGACTACCGTCACGCCCTTGTCGTCGGCGAACAGCGGGTTGATGTCGAGTTCGACGATCTCCGGCAGATCGATCAGCAGCTGCGAAACCTTGGTCAATACCAGGGCGATGGCCTCGCGATCCGCCGCGGGATCGCCGCGGTGCGTCTCGAGCAGTGCCGCCGCCCGGCTGCGGCCGATCAGGTCGTGCGCCAGCGGCAGGTTCAGCGGCGGCAAGCCCACCGCCATGCCGCGGTAGATTCCCGCTGCGCGGCCGCCTTCGCCGAAAATGATCAGCGGGCCGAACAGCGGGTCGGTGACGACGCCGACCAGCAGCTGCCGCGCATGGCCGCGCGGCAGCATCGACTGGAGGTTGAAGCCGCTGATGGTGACGTCGGGATATTTGATCCGCGCCCGCTCGATCATGCCGCGCGCGGCGGCTTCCACGGCCTCGGCGGTTTCGAGGTTGAGGGCGACGCCGCCGATGTCCCACTTGCGCCGCAGGTCGCGCGAAATCACGGCCAGCGCCACGGGCAAGCCGATGCGCTGCGCGACCTGCGCCGCTTCCTGCGGGTCCGCCGCGGCGTGGGTCGCCACCACCGGAATGCCGTAAGCGGAAAGGATCGCCTTCGACTCCGCCTCGGCGAGCTGGGTTCGTCCTCCGTCCAGCGCCTCGCGCACGACCTTGCGCGCGCCATCGACGTCGGGCGTGAAGCTGCTGGAAACCGACGGCGGCACCTGCATCAGCAGCTCGCGCGCCATGCGATGATTGTCGATATGCAGAAAGGCCCGGGCGCCGTGCCCCGGCGTCGAGAACGTCGGAATGCCGGCATCGACGAAGCGCATGCGTTCGGCGGCGACGCTTTCGTCGCCGATCCAGCAGGTGAGCAGGTTGCAGGTGATGGATTTCGCGGCCTTGATCACGGTCTCGGCAATCTCCTCGCTGCTGCTGAGCGCATTCGGCGTATGCATCACCAGTATGGCGTTCGCCGCGCGCTCCTCGCAGAGCACCTTGAGCACCGCCTCGTAGCGCGCGGCGCTGGCATCGACGCGGACGTCGATCGGATTGCGGCCGTCCCAGGTCGCCGGCAGGACCTTCCGCAGCTTCGCCACCGTCTGTTCTTCGAGCGCGGGCATCGTATAGCCGCCCAGATACAGGCTGTCCTCGGCCATGATGCCGCCGCCGCCGCCGTTGCTGATCGCCACCAGGCGGCTGCCGCCGATCGGCCGCGAGCGCACCACGGTCTCCACGGCGCCGAACAGTTCGTCGAGATGCTCGACGCGCAGGATGCCGGCGCGGCGCAGCACGGCGTCGAAGACGTCGTCGCTGCTGATCAGGTCCGACATGCCGAGACCCGAAGCCTCCGCGCCTGCCGGCAGGCGGGGATGCGGCGCGCGGCCCGCCTTGATCGCCACCACCGGCTTGTTCCGCGCCGCGGCGCGGGCCGCCGCCATGAAGCTGCGGCGGTCGCGTATCGATTCGATGTAGAGCAGGATGGCCTGCGTGTCCGGATCGCTGGCGAGAAAATCGAGGACTTCGCCGAAGCCGATGTCCAGCCCGTCGCCGAGCGACACGAAGTGCGAGAAGCCGACCTTCTTCGGCAGCGCCCAGTCGAGCACCATGGTGCCGACGGCGTCGGACTGCGAGACGAAGCCGAGCTTGCCCGGTTCCACCCGCATCTGGGAAAACGTGGCGTTGATGCCCGCTTTCGGCACCAGGATGCCCAGCGTGCTGCCGCCCAGCAGCCGTATGCCATGGCGCCGCGCCGTTTCGAGAACCACCGCTTCGAGCGGCCGCCCGCCGGCGTCGAAGGTGGTCGCCAGGTAGCCCGCCATGATGATCGCGGCGCGCGTGCCGCGGCGGCCGAGGTCTTCGAGCAGGGCGGGAACGGTGGCCGCCGGCGTACAGATGATCGCGAGATCGGGCGTCTGCGGCAGGGCGGCCACGTTCGGGTAGGTCAGCACGCCGGCCACGGCCTCCCGCTTCGGATTCACCGGCATGATGACGCCGCCGAAGCCGCCGGCCAGCAGGTTGCGCATCAGCACGTTGCCGATCCGTTGCGGCCGCGCACTGGCGCCGATCACCGCGATGCTTTGCGGATTGAACAGGCTTTGCAGGAAATGGAAACTCATGGCGAAACCGTCATGCCGATAGGGAATGGCATCAGTGCCGAGTCGTACATGCTAAGCCATTGTGCCCGGTTCTGTCCCGCCGGCTTTGCGCCCCGGCTAGCTTGCCGCTGTCGCCGCCGACCGGCTTTCGAGCAGCTTGACCAGCGTGTGCAGGACGCGATTGACCGGCGTGGCGATGCCGTGTGCCGCGCCGCGCCGCATTACATAGCCGTTGATGTGATCAATTTCGCTCGGCTTGCCGCGCGCCACGTCGTGCGCGGTCGAGGAGAGCTGGCCGGGCATGGTGGTCGCGATGCGCTGCACCGCCTCCCAGGTGTTGCCGGGCACGCTTACGCCGTCGGCGCGTGCCACGGCGAGGCACTCCTCCATCACGTCACGCATCACGTCCTCGACGCCCGGCCCCTGGACCATGCGGCCGTAGGGCATTTGCGTGATGGCGGAGAGGGCGTTGTAGGCGCAATTGAGGATCAGCTTGGCCCATAGGGCGCCGGCCACGTTGCCCGAAATCTCCACCGGCACCCCAGCGGCGGCGAACAGCGCGACCAACTCCCCGCTCACGGCCGACGGTCCGATCACGAGTTCGCCGCGTCCATGGTGCTTGAGGTGGCCCGGTCCGGCCATTTCGGTGGCCACATAGACGACCGCGGGATGGACTTCGTGGCCCAGCACCGCCTGCAGCCGCTCCGCATTGTCGTAGCCGTTCTGCAGGCTCAGCACCACGGCGCCGGGCGCGAGATGCGGCTTCATCTGCGCGCCGGCGATTTCGGTGTCGGTCGACTTGACGCAGCACAGCACGACCTGTGCGCCTTCGATGCCGCTGGCATCGGTGACGGCCTGCAGCCGGACGTGCTCGCGGAACGATTGCGTGTCGAGCAGCAGGCCGTCGCGCCGGATTGCCGCCACGTGCTGCGGCCGTCCGATCAGCACCACTTCATGCCCGCCGCGCGCCAGCATGCCGCCGTAGTAGCAGCCGACGGCGCCGGCACCCATGACCGCAATTTTCATCGTGCGTCCTCCCGCATGTGTCGAACCAGTTTCACTTCAGGGCGTTGCCGACGATCTCGGCGACACCCCGCGCCAGATCCTCGCAGCCCGCGATCCGCTCCAGCGCCGCCTGCGCATGCTGCCGCCGGCCCGCATCGAACTGGCGCCAGCGGTCGAAGCTGCGCGCCAGGCGCGCCGCGACCTGCGGATTCATCGCCTGCAGTTCGATGATCACGTCCGCCGCCAGGGCGTAGCCGCCGCCGTCGGCGGCGTGGAAATGCCGCGGGTTGGCGGCGCAGAAGCTGCGCAGCAGCGCATAGACCTTGTTCGGGTTCTTCAGGTCGAAGGCCGGGTGCCGCATGAGCTCGCGCACCCGTTCCGTGGTCCCGGGCAGGCGCGAGGTCGCCTGCACCTGCAGCCACTTGTCGATCACCAGCGCCTCGCCCTGCCAGCGCGCATGGAACGCGGCAAGGCTCTCCGCGCGCTCCGACAGGTCGAGATTGGCCAGCAGGGACAGCGCGGCGATCACGTCGGTCATGTTGCCGCCCTCCCCGAGCTGCTTCAGCAGCCGCGGCAACACCGAGGCGCGCACATAGGCCTCGTCGCTGTCGGCGAGGTAGCCGAGGCAGAGGTTGCGCAGGGCGCGGCGGCCGACCTGGACACCGTCCGGGGCATAGGCTTCGCGCGGGGCGAGCGCGGACCATGCCGCCTCGAAGGCGGCGCGTAGTTGCGTCGCCAGGTGGCGGCGCAGGTTGAGGCGGGCGCGATGGATGGCTTCCGGGTCGATGACCCTGCCGGCGCCTGCGACTTCCTCGGCCAGCACCTGCTCGGCCGGCAGCACCAGCGCTTCGGCGGCGAGCGCCGCGTCTCCCCGCAACCCATCCTCGAGCACGCGGCCGACCGCAGAGACGAGGGCCGCCGGAATCCAGGCATCGCCTTCGCCGCCGGCCGCGATGCCGGCCAGCAAGACGCGCGTGGCCAGGCGCTGGCCGGCTTCCCAGCGGTTGAACGGGTCCGAGTCGTGCGCCATCAGGTGAGCGAGTTCGGCATCGGACTGCTCGAAGTCGAGGTGCACCGGCGCCGAGAAGTTGCGCAGCAGCGAGGCAACCGGCACGGCCGGAATGTTCTCGAAGACGAAGCTCTGCATGGCTTCGGTCAGCGACAATACCTTTGTTCTTTCCGGCAGCGCATCGCTGCCGTCGGGCAGCACCAGACCGAGCGCGACCGGGATATGCAGCGGGCCTTGGTCGATCGCCATGCCGGCTTCAGCGAGACGCTGCTCGTAGGCGGTGGGCGCCAGCGACTGCGTCAGGGTCAGCGTGTAGCGTTTGGCCGCCGCGTCGTAACTGCCCGCGGCCTTCAGGTGCGGCGTGCCGGCGCGGGAATACCAGCGGCGGAACTGGCCGAGGTCCACTCCCGAGGCGTCCTGCATCGCGGCGACGAAATCGTCGCAGGTCACCGCCTGCCCGTCGTGACGCTCAAAGTAGAGGTCCATGCCCTTGCGGAAGCCCTCGCGGCCGAGCAGCGTGTGGATCATGCGCACGACTTCGGCGCCTTTTTCGTACACCGTCGCGGTGTAGAAATTGTTGATCTCGGCGTAGGACGCGGGACGGATCGGATGCGCCATGGGCCCGGCATCCTCGGGGAACTGTCCCATGCGCAGGCCGCGCACCTCCTGGATGCGCGTCACGGCGCGCGAATGCACGTCGGCGCCGAATTCCTGGTCGCGAAACACCGTGAGGCCTTCCTTCAGCGAGAGCTGGAACCAGTCGCGGCAGGTGACGCGGTTGCCGGTCCAGTTGTGGAAGTACTCGTGGGCGACGACGCGGTCGATGTTCTGGTAGTCGATGTCGGTCGCGGTGTCGGGGCGCGCCAGCACGTACTTGGTGTTGAAGATGTTGAGGCCCTTGTTCTCCATCGCCCCCATGTTGAAGTCGCCGACCGCGACGATCATGTAGTGGTCGAGGTCCATCTCGAGGCCGAAGCGCTGCTCGTCCCAGGCCATGGCCTTCTTCAGCGCCGCCAGGGCGTGGCCGCACTGGTCGAGCTTGCCCGGCTCGACATAGACCGCGAGGCGGACCTTGCGTCCCGAGGCAGTGACGAAGCTGTCTTCGAGCACGTCGAGCTTCGCCGCGACCAGCGCGAACAGGTAGGCCGGCTTGACGTAGGGATCTTCCCAGCGCGCCCAGTGGCGCGCGGCGTCGCCCTCGCCTACGCCGGAGGCGACGAGGTTGCCGTTGCTCAGCAATTGCGGGAAGCGCTCGCGCTCGGCCTCGATGGTGCAGGTGTAGCGCGACATCACGTCGGGCCGGTCGGGGAAGAAGGTGATGCGGCGGAAGCCCTCGGCCTCGCACTGGGTGAAGTAGCCGTCACTGGAACGGTAGAGGCCGGAGAGCTGGGTGTTCTTGTCGGGCTCGACGCGCACCACGGTTTCGAGCACGAAGGCATCCGGCAATGGCGCGGAATCGACGCCGAAGATGCTCAGCGTGTCGTCGGCCAGGGTGTAGCGCGAAGGCGCCAGCGCGGTGCCGTCGAGGCCGACGGCACGCAGGGACAGCTCCTCGCCATGCAGCACCAGCGCGCCGCCGGGGCCGCGCGGATTGCGCCGGCAGGAAAGCCGGGCGCGGACTTCGGCGTAGCCGTCGTGGATCGCGACATGGAGATCGACCGTATCGACCAGCCAGGCCGGCGGCGTGTAGTCCTTGAGGTAGATGGCGTGCGGTGTTTCGGTGCGCATGAGCAATTCCTGGAAAGCGTTGAATCCGGCGCGAAGAACGCCGGGCACAGAGCGTATCAGACGCGGCGGCTTCGCCCAAAG
>DAIOGL010000167.1:2982-6062 GCA_036745235.1 Sulfuritalea sp. | reverse complement strand
CTCACGGGCCGCGGTCGCGTGATCATGCGGGCCCGCACCCATATCGAGGATTTGCAGCGCAGCGGGCGGCAGGCCATCGTGGTCGACGAACTGCCCTACCAGGTCAACAAGAGGACGCTGCAGGAAAAGATCGCCGAGCTGGTGCACGAGAAGAAGATCGAGGGCATCGCGCACATCCAGGACGAGTCCGACAAATCGGGCATGCGCCTCGTCATCGAATTGAAGAAGGGCCAGATGCCCGAGGTGGTGCTGAATCACCTCTACAAGCAGACGCAGCTGCAGGACACCTTCGGCATGAACATGGTGGCGCTGGTCGATGGCCGCCCCAAGCTGCTGAATCTGAAGGACATGCTGCAGTGCTTCCTCGCCCACCGGCGCGAGGTCATCACGCGGCGCACGGTATTCGAACTGCGCAAGGCGCGCGAGCGCGGCCACATCCTCGAAGGCCTTGCCGTCGCGCTGTCGAACGTCGATGAAATCATCGCCCTGATCAAGGCGGCCCAGACGCCGCCGGAAGCCAAGCGCGGCCTGATGGCGCGCACCTGGCGGTCTGAACTGGTGGAAGGCATGCTGGCCCGCGTCGCGGCCGAGTCCTCGCGTCCCGATGGCCTCGGCCCGGAGTTCGGCCTGTCGGCAAATGGCTATCTGCTGTCCGATGCCCAGGCCCAGGCAATTCTCGAACTTCGCCTGCAGCGCCTGACCGGGCTGGAGCAGGACAAGATCGTCGCCGAATACAAGGAGGTGATGGAACAGATCGTCGACCTGCTGGATATCCTGGCCCGCCCGGAGCGCATCACCACCATCATCGGCGACGAACTTGCGGCAGTGAGGGCGCAGTTCGGCGACGCGCGGCGTTCGGAAATCGTGCTCAGCACCGCCGACATCAATTTTGAAGACCTGATCGTCCGCGAAGACATGGTGGTCACCCTGTCGCATACGGGCTACATCAAGCGCCAGCCCTTGGCCGACTATCGGGCCCAGCGGCGCGGCGGGCGCGGCAAGCAGGCGGCGGCGATCAAGGAAGACGATTTCGTCGATCGCCTGTTCGTCGCCAATACCCACGACTACATCCTGTGCTTTTCCAGCCGCGGCCGCGTCTATTGGCTCAAGGTCTACGAAGCGCCGGAAGGGCAGCGCGCCTCGCGCGGCAAGCCGATCGTCAATCTGTTCCCGCTCGAGGAAGGCGAGAAGATCACCGCGATCCTGCCGGTCAAGGAATTCGACGAGGAGCACTTCGTCTTCATGGCGACCGGCATGGGCACGGTGAAGAAGACCCCGCTGACCAATTTCGCCAATCCGCGCAAGGCGGGCATCATCGCCGTCGGACTGGACGAGGGCGATCGCCTGATCGGCGTCGCCATCACCAACGGCCAGTGCGACGTGATGCTGTTCTCCGACGCCGGCAAGGCGGTGCGCTTTGCCGAGGACGACGTGCGGCCGATGGGCCGCGAGGCGCGCGGCGTGCGCGGCATGATGCTGGAGGACGGGCAGAAGGTGATTTCCATGCTGGTGGCGGACAGCGAGGAGTATTCCGTGCTGACGGCGACCGAAAACGGCTTCGGCAAGCGCACGCCGATTGCCGAGTACACCCGCCATGGCCGCGGCACCAAGGGCATGATCGCGATCCAGACGTCCGAGCGCAACGGCAAGGTCGTCGCCGCGGTGCTGGCCGGTCTGGGTGATACCCGCGAGGAAATCATGTTGATCTCGACCGGCGGCGTACTGATCCGCACCCGGGTGACGGACATTCGGGTCATGAGCCGCTCGACCCAGGGCGTGACCCTCATCAACCTCGACGACGGCACCTACCTCGCCGGCGTCGAGAAGGTGATCGAAACGGAAGATGAAGACCCGGTTGCGGACCTGCCGGGCGAGGACTGACCGCTAGCGCCCGAGGGCAAGGACCGGCGCCGGGGTGACGAACATCGATTAATGTATACGGTATCCTGTATTCCTATTTGGTTTCCTGTATTTTCCGAAAATTGATTTAGTCACTTCTGGAGGCTGGTTATGGCACGCATCTTCAATTTCAGCGCAGGACCCGCGGCACTGCCCGAGGTCGTTCTCAAGCAGGCCGCCGACGAATTGCTCGACTGGCACGGCAGCGGCCAGTCGGTGATGGAAATGAGCCATCGCGGCAAGGAATACATGGGCATCCACGCCCAGGCGGAAGCCGATCTGCGCGAACTGCTGGCAATTCCCGCCAACTACAAGGTGCTGTTCCTGCAGGGCGGCGCCACGCTGCAGTTCGAGATGATCCCGATGAACCTGCTGGCCGGCAAGGCCAGTGCCGACTACGTGCATACCGGCGAGTGGGCGAAGAAGGCCATCAAGGCGGCCAAGGCCTTCGGCAAGGTCAATGTCGTCGCCAGCAGCGAGGACGGCAAATTCGCCTATGCGCCGGCGCAGAAGGACTGGAAGCTCGACAAGGAAGCCGCCTACGTGCATTACACCGGCAACGAGACCATCGGCGGCGTCGAATTCCACTGGACGCCTAACACCGGGGACGTGCCGCTGGTGTGCGACATGTCGTCGAACATCCTGTCGAAGCCCATCGATGTCAGCAAGTACGGCCTGATCTACGCCGGCGCGCAGAAGAACATCGGTCCGGCCGGGCTGACCATCGTCATCATTCGCGACGACTTGATCGGCAAGGGCGTTCCCGCGCCGCAGACCATGCTCGACTACAAGACCCACGCCGACAACGACTCGATGTACAACACGCCGCCGACCTATGGCATCTACATCGCTGGCCTGGTGTTCCAGTGGCTCAAGCAGCAGGGCGGCCTGGCAGCCATGGAAAAGCAGAACATCGCCAAGGCGAAAATGCTCTACGACTGCATCGATGCGTCGAGCTTCTACGCCAACCCGGTGCGCAAGGAGGACCGTTCGCGCATGAACGTGCCCTTCACGCTCAAGGATGCCGCGCTGGACGAAGAGTTCCTCAAGGGCGCCAAGGCCAAGGGCATGGTTCAGCTCAAGGGCCACCGTTCGGTCGGCGGCATGCGCGCTTCCATCTACAACGCCATGTCCATCGAAGGCGTCGCCGCGCTGGTCGCGTACATGAAGGAATTCGAGGC
>DAIOGL010000167.1:0-2882 GCA_036745235.1 Sulfuritalea sp. | reverse complement strand
AGCATGGCTGATCCCTTCAAGATCCTGGTGCTCAACCAGATATCCCAGAACGGGCTGAAGCGCCTGCCGGCGGAGCGTTACCACGTCGCCAAGGATGTCGTGCAGCCTGACGCGATCATGGTCCGCTCGGCCGACATGCATTCGATGGAGATTCCGCCGTCGGTGCTGGCCATCGGCCGTGCCGGTGCAGGAACCAACAACATCCCGGTGCAGGCGATGTCGGCGCGCGGCGTGCCGGTATTCAATGCCCCGGGCGCCAACGCCAATGCGGTCAAGGAACTGGTGCTGGCCGGCATGCTGCTGTCGGCGCGCAACATTTCGGGGGCCCTCAAGTACGTCTCCGCGCTCGATCCGAAGGATCCGGAGATGGAGAAGAAGGTCGAGGACGGCAAGAAGAACTTCGCCGGCTTCGAACTGGCGGGACATACGCTGGGCGTGATCGGCCTCGGCAAGATCGGCTGTCTGGTGGCGGACGCGGCAATCAAGCTGGGCATGCACGTGCTCGGCTACGATCCCGAGATCACCGTAGACGCCGCCTGGAGCCTGCCGTCACAGGTGAAGAAGGCCAACAGCGTGACGGAAGTGCTGAAGAACGCCAACTTCATCTCGATCCATGTGCCCCTGGTCAATGCCACGCGCAAGATGATCAACGCGGAAATGCTGGCGCACACCAGGCATAACGCCGTGCTGCTGAATTTCTCCCGCGAAGGCGTGGTGGATGAGGCGGCCGTGCTGGCCGCGCTCGAAGCCAGGAAGCTCGGTTCCTATGTATGCGATTTCCCCAGCCCGCACGTCAATAACCATCCGCACGTGATCGCCCTGCCGCATCTGGGCGCCTCCACCGGCGAGGCGGAAGAGAACTGCGCGATCATGGTCGCCGACCAGCTGCGCGATTATCTGGAACACGGCAACGTGCAGAACGCGGTGAACTTCCCCAATGTGGTGATGCCGCGCGAATCGCGCTTCCGCGTCGCCGTCACCAACTCGAACGTGCCCAACATGCTGGGGCAGATCTCCACGGCCATGGCCAAGGCCGGCTTGAACATCCACAACATGATGAACAAGTCGAAAGGCGAGGTTGCCTACACTCTCGTCGATGTCGAAACCAGGGTGCCGAAAGAGGTGATCGACTCGATCGCCGGGATCGAGGGCGTGCTTGCGGTGCGCTACCTGCCGCACGAAGGCTGATGGCTGACGAGAAGGAAGAACTGAGCCGGCTGCGCGAAGGCATCGATCGCGCAGACAACGAGATGTTGCGCCTGCTCTCCGAGCGGGCGCAGTACGCGCATCGCATCGGCGAAATAAAGCAGGGCAACATCTACCGGCCGGAGCGCGAGGCCCAGGTGTTGCGCCGCCTGGTGGCCGCCAATCCCGGCCCCTTGCCGGATGCGGCCGTGCAGCTGATATTCCGCGAGGTGATGTCGGCCTGCCTGGCGCTGGAACAACCCTTGCGCATCGCCTATTTCGGGCCAGCCGGCACCTTCACCGAAAGCGCAGCCAAGAAGCACTTCGGCTCGGCGCCGACCCTTTCCCCCTTCGGCGCGATCGACGACGTGTTCCGCGCCGTCGAATCGGGCAACGCCGACTACGGCGTGGTGCCGGTGGAAAATTCCACCGAAGGCGCCGTGAGCCGCAGCCTCGATTTGCTGCTGACCTCGCCGTTGAAGATTTGCGGCGAAGTGATGCTGCGCATCCACCAGAATCTGCTGTCCAAGGCGGAATCGATGGATGGCCTGAAGCGTCTCTACTCCCACGCCCAGTCGCTCGCGCAGTGCCACGAGTGGCTCAACCGGAACCTGGCGAGCCTGCCGCGGGTGCCGGTGGCGAGCAATGCCGAGGCGGCCCGGCTGGCAGCCGAGGACCCCGAATCCTGCGCGATCGCAGGCGAGGGTGCCGGCGTGCTCTACGGACTCAACCAGCTGGCGTCGAACATCGAAGACGACTCGAACAACACCACGCGCTTCCTGGTGCTGGCGCAGCACGATGCCGGCCCGTCGGGGCAGGACAAGACCTCCTTTGTGTGTTCGGCACAGAACAAGCCGGGCGCGGTGCACGACCTGCTGACGCCGCTGGCCGAGCACGGCGTCTCGATGAGCAAGTTCGAGTCGAGGCCGGCTCGCGGTTTCGGCGGCAGCCGCTGGGAATACGTGTTTTTCATCGATGTCGAGGGACACCGGCAGGATGCCGCGGTCGCCGCTGCGCTCGACGATCTTCGCGGCAGGGCCGGCTTCGTCAAGGAACTCGGCTCCTACCCCCACGCCACGCCATGAGGAAGCCATGAGCACAGCCGATCTCGCACCCGCCTATATCCGTGCCATCTCGCCCTACCTGCCGGGCAAGCCGATCACCGAACTGGCCCGCGAAATGGGCATTCCGGTAGAGAGCATCGTCAAGCTCGCGTCCAACGAGAACCCGCTGGGCATGAGCCCGCTGGCGCGAGCGGCAATGGAGAAGGCCGCTGCCGGCATCGAGCGCTACCCGGACAATTTCGACCTGACCAAGGCGCTGGCCGAGCGTTATGGCCTGGGCATGAACCAGATCGTGATCGGCAACGGCTCCAACGACGTGCTCGACCTCGCGGCACGGGTGTTTCTCGCGCCGGGGCGCTCGTCGGTGTTTTCGCGGCATGCCTTCGCCGTCTATCCGCTGGCCACGATGTCGGCCGGCGCCGAATGCATCGCCGTTCCGGCGAAAGAGTTCGGCCACGATCTCGACGCCATGCGTGCCGCGATTCGCCCCGATACGCGCATCGTCTGGATCGCCAATCCCAACAATCCGACCGGCAACTTCCTGCCCTATCCGCAGATCAGGGCTTTCCTGCAATCCCTGTCGCAGGATGTGGTCGTGGTGCTGGACGAGGCCTACAACGAATACCTGCCGCC
>DAIOGL010000166.1:0-6064 GCA_036745235.1 Sulfuritalea sp. | reverse complement strand
TGCTGGCCGAAGGCGGCCAGCTCGACGACCCGGCGACCTTCGTCAAGCGCATGAACCAACTCATGCTGGAGATGAGCGGTTCCTAAGATCGACCGACTGACGGGCCTCGCGCCCGTCATCGACCCGCGAGCCCGGGTGCTGATCCTGGGCTCGTTTCCGTCCACGGCCTCACTTGCCGCGCAGCAGTATTACGCCCATCCGCAGAACCAGTTCTGGCGCATCGTCGGCGCAGCGATCGGGCAGCCGCTGAAGGAAATGGACTACCCGGCTCGCATCGCCGCGGTGCAGGCCGCCGGCATCGCCATCTGGGACGTGTTCGCCTCCTGCGAGCGCGCCGGCAGCCTGGACACCGCGATTCGCGATGCGGTGCCGAATCCGCTGGCCGCGCTCAAGGAGTCGGCGCCGGCGCTACGGCGAATCTGCTTCAACGGCGGCATGGCCGCGCGCCGCATCCGCGAGGTCGAGGCGCTGGGCTTCGAGGCCATGGTGCTGCCCTCGACCAGCCCGGCCAACGCGAGCTGGTCGTTCGAAAGGAAGCTGCAGGCGTGGCGTGCGGCGCTGCTGCCGGACCGATGAAACGGGATAATCAGGCGTGTCCCGGCACTGTCGTTTTGTCTTCGCGGTAGCGTTCGGCGACGTCGGTGAAATCGTCGAAGCCGGCGAGGAAGGCCGCCACCACGTCGGGCTCGAAGTGGCCGCCGCTTCCCGCGGCGATGATCGCGCGGGCCCAATCGAAGGGTATCGGCTCCTTGTAGACGCGGGGCGAGATCAGCGCGTCGAAGACATCCGCCAGCGCCATCAGCCGGGCGGACATGGGGATGGCATCCCCTGCGAGTCCGTCCGGATAGCCGCTGCCATCCCACTTCTCGTGATGCCAGTGGGCGATTTCCCTGGCCAGGCCGAGGAATGCGACCGGCCTTGCGGCATGGCGCTCGGCGTGCTCGATGGCGTGCTCGATGGCGTTCGCGCCGATCCGGGCATGGGTCTTCATGACGATCCACTCGTCGGCACTGAGCTTGCCCGGCTTGAGCAGGATGTGGTCGGGGATGCCCACCTTGCCGATGTCGTGCAGCGGGGCTGACTTGGCCAGGAGCTCGATGGTGGTGAGCGTCAGGAATTCCGCGTAGCGCGGATTGCCCTGCAGACGCATGGCGAGGATGCGCACGTATTCCCGCGTGCGGCGGATGTGGTTGCCGGTTTCGGGGTCGCGCGTCTCGGCCAGTTCGGCCAGTGCGTCGATGGTGATGTCCTGCACCAGCAGGATGTCCTGGGTGCGCCGCGCCACCTCGGCCTCCAGATAGGCGTTCTGGTTCTGCAGCCAGTCGCGGGCGCGCTTGAGTTCGAGGTGGGTGCGAATCCGCGCCAGCACGACCGGCGGCCGGAAGGGTTTGGCGATGTAATCCACGGCGCCCAGCGCGAGCCCCTTCTCCTCGTCCTCGGTCGAGTCGAGTCCGGTGGCGAAAATGACCGGAATGTCGCGCGTCGCCGGGTTCTCGCGCAACTGCCGCAGCACGGCGTAGCCATCCATGCCCGGCATCAGCACGTCGAGCAGGATCAGGTCCGGGCGCGGCGAGCCGGCGGCGATGGTCAGCGCGCGCTCGCCCGAGGGCGCTGCCAGGACGTTGTAATCCCCGTCAAGCAGCCTGCCCAGTACGGAAAGATTGTCGGTGTCGTCGTCGACAGCCAGGATGGTCGGGCGCGCCGTCGGGCGTGTCGTGTCAGTGCTCATTGCGGTCTCCGTCTTTCCCCTGTCAGCTGCCGGCGGTGGCGGACGCTGCCGCCGGCCCTTTCACCGGCAGCCACACGGTGAAGGTGGTGCCCTTGTCGAACGTGCTGTCGACCTCGATGCGTCCGCCGTGCTTTTGCACGATGCTGTAGGCGAGCGAGAGGCCGAGCCCGGTGCCCTTGCCGACCGGCTTGGTGGTGAAGAAGGGCTCGAACAGCCGCGCCTGGACTTCCGGCGGAATGCCGCTGCCGGTGTCGGCGATGGCGATGAAGACCTCGTCGCCGCGCTGCCCGGTGCGGATGGTGATGTCGCCCTTGCCGGTGATGGCCTGGCCCGCGTTGACCAGCAGGTTCATGAACACCTGGTTGAGCTGCGAGGGCAGGCACCAGACCTCGGGGATGTCGCCGAATTCCTTGTGAAGCGTGCAGTGGTACTTGAGCTCGTTCCAGACCATGTTGAGCGTGGACTCCAGCCCGGCGCGCAGGTCGGCCCATTTCCAGTTGGCTTCATCCACGTGCGAGAAGCTCTTGAGGTCAGCCACGATCTTGCGTACGCGCTGCAGGCCTTCCTGCGATTCGGCCATCAGCTGCTTGATGTCCCCGCGCACGTAGTCGAGATTCTTCTGCTGCTTGAGCTGTTCCACGGCGGCGAGCGCCGTCGCGTTTGCCTCGCCCGCCGCTCCGAGCCCGGCGTAGGCATCCAGAACTTCCGAAATCTCCTGCACGTAGTGTTGCAGCGTGCCCATGTTGGAGCTGACGAAGCCGATCGGATTGTTGATCTCGTGCGCCACGCCGGCGGCGAGCTGGCCGATGGCGGCGAGCTTGTCGGATTGCAGCAGATGCGCCTGCGCCTGGGCGAGCTGCTCGTCGAGCGCCTTGCGCGTGCTGATGTCGCGCACGATGCCCACTCCCCACCAGGCGTTTTCGCGCCTGACCGCCGCGAGCGATATCTCGATGGGGAATTCCGTGCCGTCCTTGCGCAAGGCAGCCAGTTCCAGCGTCTTGCCCACGGCGTCGCCGGTGCCGCTGTCGCGGAAAGCCCCAAGGCCCCGCGCGGCGGCGGCGTGGAAGCGTTCCGGCGCCAGCAGGGCGTGCAGTTTGCGGCCGAGCGCCTCCGTCGCCGCATGGCCGAACATCGCCGCCGCCGCCGGGTTCCAGAAGGCGATGCGGTCCTCGCCATCGACCATGATGATGGCATCGCGGGTGGCGGCGGTCACCGAGTGCAGCATCTGTTCGCGCCGCGCCACTTCGGCTTCGAGAAAGGCATTCTGGTCGCGCAGCCAGTCGCGGGCGCGCTTGAGCTCGAGGTGGATCTGCACCCGCGCCAGCATGATCGGCGGGCGGTAGGGCTTGGCGATGTAATCCACGGCGCCGAGGGCGAGGCCCTTTTCCTCGTCCTCGATGGAATCGAGCCCCGTAACGAAGATCACCGGGATGTCGCGGGTGGCCGGCATCTCGCGCAGGTGCGCCAGCACGGCATAGCCGTCCATGCCCGGCATCAGCACGTCGAGCAGGATCAGGTCCGGCTTCGGCTGGCCTGCGGCGATGGCCAGCGCGCGGTCGCCCGAGGGCGCCGCCAGCACGTTGTATTGCGGATGCAGCAGGCGGCGCAGGATGCCCAGGTTACCGGGGTCGTCATCCACCGCGAGGATGGTCTGGCGCGCAGCTTGTGTCGTCGCGCCGGTGCTCATTCGGGCCTCCCGCCCAATTCCCCATGCTGTGTTCGCGCCTCGTGTATGGCTTCGAGCGCCTCCGGATAGAGGAAGCGCTCGATGCGCTGTTCCAGCGACGTACCCGGGGGGCCGAGCGCGGCCTTGAGCAGGGTCGCGTTTTCCTCGAACAGATCGTTGGCCCGCATGCTGGATGTTGCCAGCAGGGGTTCCAGTTCGTCGAGCACCTGCCGCACGGCCGCCCAGTCCACCGCGACCGGTGCGTCCGCGGCTTCTTCCGGCAGCGCGGCGAGGATCGCCGCGGCCATGGTCTTCAGCGCGGCGTCCGCGCCAGTGACCAGCGGTTCGATCTGCACCGCAGCGGCACCTTGCTTCAGGGTTGCCTCCAGTTCCGCCGCGAGCCGCTGCACCGCGGTCGCGCCCAGGTTGCCCGCGGCGCTCTTGAGCGTGTGGGCGATGCGCCGCGCCTCGTCCGCGTAGCTCGCGGATGCCCGCTCGTCCAGCATTCTTCGCAGCCTGGAGATGTCGCTGCCATGGTCGGTCGCGAAGCGGCGCAGCAACCGGATGTAGGCGGCGACATTGCCGTTCAGCGTGCGCAGGCCCTGCGCCGTATCGAGACCGGCGATGGCGGACAGTGCCGCAACAGTTCCCGAAGGGACGCACGGCGCTGGTGCCGGCGAGACGGCGGCAGACACATCCGGCGCGCGGCCCGGCAGCCAGCGCAGCAGTGCGCCGAAGAGCTGCTGCGGGTCGACCGGCTTGGCGACGAAATCGTTCATGCCGGCGGCGATGCAGCGCGCGCGGTCCTCGTCGAAGACATTGGCGGTCATCGCCAGGATGGGCAGTGCTTCGAGGCCGGGCAGGGCGCGGATGGCTCGCGTGGCTTCGAGGCCGTCCATCTCCGGCATCTGGATGTCCATCAGGATCAGGTCGTAGTTGCCGCCGCGGGCCTTCTCCAGCGCCTTCCGGCCGTCGTTGGCCACGTCCACTTCGAGGCCGCCGCTCTTTAGCAGCTCCACCGCCACTTCCTGGTTGATGAGGTTGTCCTCGGCCAGCAGGACGCGATGGCCGGTTTGCAGCGTGCGTACCGACTCCTCTAACACCGTTGGCGCCTCGGCGAGTTGGTCGAGGGTGTAGTGGCTCTTGCCCAGGCGCGCGGTGAACCAGAAGCGGCTGCCCTTGCCCGGCGTGCTCTCGGCGCCGACTTCGCCGCCCATCAGGTGCGCCAGCCGCCGCGTGATGGCGAGGCCGAGGCCCGTCCCCCCGTAACGGCGCGTCGTGGAGGCGTCGGCCTGCTCGAAGGCCTCGAACAGGTGCTTCTGGTTTCTGGGTGCGATGCCGATCCCCGTGTCGGCGACCTCGAAGCGTACCAGCAGGTCCGACGCCGCTTCTTCGACCATCGAGAGCCGCACCGTGACGGTGCCGCTCTCCGTGAACTTGACGGCATTGGACAGGTAGTTGAGCAGGCACTGCGCCACCCGGGTCGAATCGCCGACCAGCACCGGCGGCAGTCCGTCGGGGTCTACCACCAGTTGCAGCCGCTTGTCGCGCACCCGCGGTCCGATCATGGAAATCACGTTGTCCAGCATGCGGCCCACGGCGAAGTCGACGGGGTTCAGGGCGAGTTTCCCGGCCTCGATCTTGGAAAAGTCGAGGATGTCGTTGATCACCGAGAGCAGATGCTGGGAAGCGCCGCGAATCTTTGCCACCTGGCCCATCTGCGCCGGATCCGCGCCGCGCTGCAAGAGATAGGTGAGGCCGAGTATCGCATTGAGCGGCGTGCGGATCTCGTGGCTCATGTTGGCGACGAAGGCGCTCTTGGCCTGGTTGGCGGCCTCCGCCTCCGCCTTGGCCCTGGCCAGTTGCTGCGTGCGCGTTTTTACCTTCTCTTCCAGGCGGTGCCGGTACTCGTCCAGTTCTTCGCCGGTGCGCTTCTTCTCGGTGATGTCTTCCTTCACCGCGACGTAGTGCGTGACGGTGCCGTCGGGCTGGCGCAGCGGTGTGATGATGGCGAACTCGACATATTCGCTGCCGTCCTTGCGCTTGTTGTAGAACTCGCCCCTCCATGGCTCACCGCGGCTCAGCGCGGCCCACATTGCCAGGTAGGCTTCATGCGGCGTCTTGCCCGACTGCAGGATGCGCGGGTTCTGGCCGATCACTTCCTCCCGGCTGTAGCCGGTGTTGCGCAGGAAAGCCTCGTTGACGTATTCGATCTCGGCATCGAGGTTGGTGATGGCGATGCTCTCGGGGCTCTGCTCCACGGCCAGCGAGAGCTTGCGCAGTTGCGCGTCGGCGGCCCTGCGTTCGGTAATGTCCTCGATTATGCACAGGTGCCGCGGATGTGCCTTGTCTTCGACTTCGATCGGCGCAATGATCATGTTGATCCAGACGGCGGTGCCGTCAGGGTGGAGATAGCGCTTTTCCATGCGGAACCCGGATATCTTCCCGGCATTCAACAGCGCCATGTTGTCGAGGTCCTCCTGGACGTCGTCCGGATGGGTAATGCTCATCCAGTCGATATCCGCCATTTCCTCCATGGTCCGGCCGGCAATCCTGGCGAACATGGGGTTTACTTCGCGGACGTGCCCGTCGAGCGAGTCGATCAGGGCGATGCCCATCGGCGCCGTGTTGAAGATGATCTTGAAGCGGGCTTCGCTCTCGCGCAACGC
>DAIOGL010000165.1:0-6113 GCA_036745235.1 Sulfuritalea sp. | reverse complement strand
CGAGAAGTCGACGGGGATCATGCGCACGATGGCCGAGTCGACCTTGGGCGGCGGATTGAAGGCATCGGGCGGGACTACGAACATGCATTCCATGTGATAGTGATACTGCAGCATCACCGAGAGGCGGCCGAAGTCCTTGCTGCCGGGCTCGGCCACCATGCGGTCGACCACTTCCTTCTGCAGCATGAAGTGCATGTCATAGACGAGCGGCGCGAACGGGACCAGGTGGAACAGCAGCGGGCTGGAAATGTTGTAGGGCAGGTTGCCGACGATCTTCAGCGGGCCGCCGCCCTTCAGCGCGCCGAAGTCGAATTGGAGCGCGTCGCCTTCGTGGATGGTCAGCCGCTCGGGGGGGAAGCGCTTCCTGAGGCGCGCGATCAGGTCGCGGTCGATCTCGACCACGTGCAGGTGATCGATGCGCTCGAGCAAGGGTCCCGTGATGGCACCCAGGCCCGGTCCGATTTCCACCACCGTGTCGCCCGCGCGCGGGCCGATGACATCCACGATCCGGTGGATGATGCCGGGCGAGACGAGAAAATTCTGGCCAAACCGCTTGCGCGCGACGTGGCCTTCATGCTGCTTCATGCGCGGTCAGTGCGCATCGCCGCCGCCCGGCGCGAGGCCATGTCGATCGCCGCCTCGACGGCGGCGAAGAGGCTGGTCGGCGAAGCCTTGCCCGTACCGGCGAGGTCGAGCGCCGTGCCGTGGTCGACCGAGGTGCGGATGATCGGCAGGCCGAGCGTGACATTGATGCCTTCATCGAAGGCGGCGTACTTGAGCACCGCGAGGCCCTGGTCGTGATACATGGCCAGTTGCGCGTCGGAGCCGGCAAGGACGTTTTTCGTGAATAGGGTGTCTGCCGGCAGCGGTCCGACGAGGTTCATGCCTTCGCCGCGCAGTTTGTCCAGCACCGGGGCGATGACGTCGATTTCCTCGCGGCCCATGTGGCCTCCCTCGCCGGCATGGGGATTGAGTCCGGCGACCAGGATGCGGGGACGGGCGATGCCGAACTTGGTTTGCATGTCGGCATGCAGGATGCGGAGGGTGATTTCCAGGTCGCTGCGCGTGATCGCGGCGGGAACATCCTTCAGCGCGAGGTGCGTGGTGGCCAGCGCGACGCGCAATCCGGCGCCGGCAAGCATCATCACCACCCGCGGCGTGCCCGTATGCTCGGCGAGATATTCGGTATGGCCGCTGAAGGCGATGCCGGCGTCGTTGATGACGCCCTTGTGCACCGGCGCGGTGACCATCGCGGCGTATTCGCCGCTGACGCAACCGGCCAGCGCAACATCGAGGATATTCAGGACGTAGCGGGCATTGGCAGGATCGAGCCGTCCGGCCAGCGCCGACTCTTGCAGGGGCACGTGGCGGATCTCGATGCGGCCTGGGTCGAGGCCAAGCTGGCGCGCGCGCGCGGCCAGCAGGTCGCGGTCGCCCAGCACCACCAGCCGTGCCGGCCATTCGCGTTCCGCGAGACGCAGGCAGATTTCCGGGCCGATGCCGGCCGGTTCGCCCGAGGTGACAGCGATCGCCGGCGGCGCGGATTCGTTCCGGCTAGCGATCTTCGGCTCGGTATTCGACATAGGCGCGGTCGCGCATTTGCCGGACCCAGTCCTGGTACGCCTCGTCGGACTTGCGCTCGCGCAGCACCTGCCGTGCGGAGAGCCGCTGGCGCTCGGCGGTCGCATCTTCGGTGCGGCGTTCGAGGACCTGGATCAGGTGGTAGCCGAAAGGCGACTTTATCGGCTCGCTGACCTGGTTGATCTTCAGCGCATCCATGGCCTTTTCGAAATCGGGAACGGTGTCGCCCTGATAGAGCCATCCCAGGTCGCCACCCTTGGCGGCGGAAAGATCGTTGGAATTCAGGCGCGCCAGTTCGGCGAAATCGGCGCCGTTGTCGAGCCGCTCCTTGAGTGCGACCAGCTTCCGCCTCGCCTCGGCTTCGGAAACGAGTTCGTTGACCTTGATCAGGATATGCCGGGCGTGAGTCTGCTTCAGCGAGACCAGCGGTTTTGCGCCGGCATCGCCTTTCTTGTCGATCAGCTTGACGATATGGAAGCCGGCCGGGCTGCGCAGGATGTCGCTGGCTTCACCGGGCTTGAGCTGTTTCACGGCGTCGGCGTACAGCGCCGGCAGACGATCCAGCGGACGCATGCCCATGTCCCCGCCGGAGGTGAGCCCGTCGGGTGCATCGGAATAGCTGGCCGCCACCTTGGCAAAGTCTTCGCCGCCGCGAATCTGCTGCAGGGCGGTCTGCGCCCGCGCGCCGATGCGCATCAGCTGGTCGGGCGATGCCTGCTCGGGCACCCGCAGGATGATATGCGCGGTATGCACTTCGATGCTGCCCGCGCCGCCGCCCTGATCGGGGTTGGCCAGGTAGTTGTCGATCTCGCCGTCGGAGACGACGATACGGCTCTCCACTTCGCGGTCGCGCAGGCGCGAGAGCAGGATTTCCTCGCGAACCTCTTCACGGAACTTGTTCCAGGCGATGCCGTCCTTCTCCAGCGCAGCGCGGAAGTCCGGCAAGGAGAGGCGGTTGCCCTCGGCGATGCGGCGGATCGAGGCATCCAGTTCGATGTCGGATATGCGCAGGCCGGTCTCCTTGGCGAACTGCAATTGCACGCGATCGGTGATCATGCGTTCGAGCATTTGCCGCTCGAGTATTTCGCGTGGCGGCAATTGCACGTTCTGGCCGCGCAACTGGCGTTCCACCTTGGCAAGACGGCCGCGCAATTCGAAGGCGGTAATGGCCTCGTCGTTCACCACGGCGACGATGCGGTCGACCTCCACCGGCTGGGCGCGTCGCGTCTGGGCTTGCACCGGGAACAAGGAAAGGGCGGACAGGAGGCAAAGCAGCAGAAAACGGAAAATCATGGCGTGGTCGGTGGGGCCTCGGCGCCCTGCTGGTTGATTACACCGTAGCCGGGCACGTTGCGTTTCAGGATATCGAGCGGATTGGAGCCGACTTTTGCGAAACCGTTCAACTCGAGCTGGAAGAAAAGCGCGGTGTTCGATCCCTGGGCCTGGGTGGCGAGGCGCTGCATTACGACGCGCCCGACCCAGCAGCCGCCGTCGTATTCGAGGCCGGCAACCGATTCGATCATGCGTCCTTCCTTGGTCGAATAGTTGAAGCGCCCCACCGCATGCCAGCCGCCGAAGACCGGCCATTGGCCCGAAATGTCGAGCTGGCCCAGGCCGAGCACGCCGAGTTGGTCCCGGGTATAGCGGTAACCCGCATTGAGCACCTTGCCGGGTTCGGGTTGATAGCGGCCGCCGAGGTTGAACCGTTCCACCTGGGTCAGCCGCGGGTTGTACTGGATGCCGGAATCGATGTAGGTCTTCGGCAGGACGCGGCCGGAGATCGAGGCAAGGAAGTCGGTCTGCCGGTCGCTGCGCAGCACCTCGGCCGGCGCGATTGCGCTGGCCGGCAGGCCGACGTTCTGGGTACTGAAGTAGAAGCGCTGGCCGAACGCGGCGCGCATGACCTCGGCGCCGCTTACCGGATCCAGCAGGCGCGAGGTGAGCATGACCGTGGCCTGGTTGGCATCGGCGATGCGGTCGCCGCCGCTGTAACGATTCTCGCCGAACATCTGCGCGAAATTGAAGTCGGCGATACCCGTATCGAAAATCGGGATCAGGCTCTGATCGCGCACCGGCACATAGAGGTAGTAGAGGCGCGGCTCCAGCGTCTGGGTCAAGGTGTTGCCGAACCAGTCCATCTGGCGCTCGAAGGTCACTCCGGAATCCACGCTGAAGATCGGCACGTTGCGAGTCAGCTTGTCGGGGGTGCCGGCCGCCTGCCGGTCGAGCGTGTAGCGGGTGGAATGCAGGCCGATCTTCGGCGTGAAGCTCAGCACCGCGGTCTGCAAGGGCAGCGAAAGCTGCGGATACAGCGTAAAGCGCCGCCCCTCCACCAGGGTCGGGTTGCTGAAGTTCACGTGTTCGCCGCTGAACGCAAAATTCAGTCCGAACGGCAGGTCGCCGCGGTTGGCATTTACGGTCAGTTGCGGCAGGCGCCGGTAAGGCTCCGTCACCGGCGGCAGGGACGGATCCTGCAGGGTTTGGTAGCTCTGCGCCAGGAGATTGGCCGACCACCAGCCGCCGCCGTAGCTGAGCGTACCCTGGCGCAACAGGTTGGTTTGCGACACCACGGACGAACCATTGGCCAGATCGCTGAAGAAAGTGTCGTCGGACGCGCCGTTGAGCGAAAGCGCTCCGGAAAATCCATGGCCGAGGTCCTGGCTGTGGCTCAGCGAATACGAGGACCGGTGACGATGTTCGAGCTTGTCGTCGGGCATGTATTGCCCCTGCATCGTGCCGCTGAACGAGCGATTCAGGTAGCGATACTCGCCGTTCCACAGCGTGCCGCGCTTGCTCATGAAGCGCGGTGCGACCGTCGCATCCATGTTCTGGGCGATGTTCCAGTAGAAGGGCTGCGTGTATTCAACGCCGCCGCGACTGGTGGAGCCGAAGGTCGGAGTCAGGAGGCCGCTCTTGCGTTCATTGTTCAGCGAGAAACTCAACCAGGGCGAATAGAGGATGGGCACCCCCTTGAAGACCAGCGTGGCGTTGCGCGCGGTGCCCTCCTCGTGATCGTAGTCGAGGCGCAAGTCCGACGTGCGCGCAAACCAGTCGGGATCGCTTCCGGCAGCGGGGGCACAGGTGCTGTAGGTGGCGTCGGTCAGCCGGTATTTGCCTTCACCCTCGAATTCCATGCGTGTCGCCGCGCCCTGCCCGGTGGTGAGTTCCGCCGAGGCGCGCTCCTCGGTGCCGGTCCATAGCGTGGCGGCCGACCCGGTCTTGATGCGGCGGATACTGTATTCGGGCTGCTCGAAGAAGCCGGTGCTCTCGTCCATCCGCATCCGCATCCTGGGTCCGCGCACGCGGTCGCCGTCGCGGGAGAGGCGGACGTTGCCCTCGGCCTCCATCTCGTCGGTTGCCTGCCAGTAGGTCAGCCGGTCACTCAGCAGGATCGAGTTGCGCTTGCGCAATTCGACGTTGCCGTCGGCCACCACTTCGACATCGTTCCTGCCGGCGATGTGGTCTGCCGTGATGAAGGTCGGCAGCGTTTCGCCGGCGCGCTTGAGATGGGGCATGACGCCTGCACTCGGCTGCAGCGCAGGTGCCGGCAGTTCTCCAGCCGCGACATGGGCCGAGTAGAGCGGCGGCAGTGCGGGCCGCTCGGCGACCTGCGGCGGTTCCTGCGGCTTCTGAATGTCCGTCACGAGCGGCACCGCTTGCTGCAGCGGCACTGCCTGCGGTTCCTCGGGACGGCGCGGCGCTTCGGTGGCTGCGGCGGGCGGCACGGGAACTTGCCGCGGCGGCGGGGCCGGCACGGGGGTGCGTGCTGCAGCGGGGGCAGCGACAGGCGCTGCCACGGCGCGGGCCGCCTTCGCGGCTGGCTGCGTGCCGGGTGCGGGCGCGGCTTTGGTCCGTGGCTGAGGCGGCTCGACGGGTGCCGTCGGCACCGGCTCGAGCTTCACGGGCGCAGACGTCGCCGGCTGCGCTGCGACCGCGTCTTCGATTGCGGCAGGTGCCGCGAGCGACGGCGGTGTGCCGGCGCCGAGCAGGGCGGGATTGATGCGCAAGGGCGGCAGCGGTTCCGCCGCTACCGAGCCTGCGGGTAGCGCCAGCAGGACAAGCAGTGAGACGGGGCCGAATTGTCCGCGATGCGATTGAGACATGCCGTATCGTAAGAGCCTATTTCAGTAGGAATCGTACCCCGCGCCGCCGAGCGTTGGGATGCGATGCAAGACGGAGGGAGTGCGGCATGGTACATCCATGCAAACGACCGACAACGCCGCAGCGCGCCCAACGCTCGGCGGCCCTTCGGGTTGAGACCAGGATCGGCGTCTGCGGCGTTGCAGCGCTTGCCAATGGGAACAACCATTGGCTGCGCACTGCGCCTTGCATCCATCCGATCCTGGTCTCAACGCGGGGCATGATTCCTACTGAAATAGGCTCTAAGTTGGCGCAGCGGTGACGGAAAATCGCAGACGCAAACCGCGCGTACCGCACGCGGGAGAGGCCTCTGCCGGCCGATGCTAGAATCGCGAATTCTAACACTTCATGCCCGCGGAACGCGCTCTCCGACAAAGCTTTTGCGCCTTTCC
>DAIOGL010000164.1:4805-6126 GCA_036745235.1 Sulfuritalea sp. | reverse complement strand
TCAAGCGGCGCGTGCTCAAGGAAGGGCTCAAGCCCTACCTCGCCGACAACTGTCAGGCCTGGGAAATGAACGCCAACGGCGAATACCGCATCAAGCCGACGCGGCGCAGCCGCATCTGCGCCCAGGAACTCCTGCTCGCCGACATGGCTGTCGGCGCCATCAACGTAGCGTAAAGCCCGTCAGCACATTGGCCATGCTGTCGGCCATGCCTACGCCGAGCTGCTTGGCGAACTTCTCGGCAAAGTTCTGCCTGACGCTGAAGTCCCGCACGTCGCCCGCCTTGAAAACATCGCGCGCGACGCTCTCGACCGTGCCGTAACCGTCGGCCAGACCCAGTTCGATGCTCTTGGCGCCGCTCCACATCAGCCCGGAGAACATCTCGGGCGTTTCCTTGAGCCGCTTGCCGCGGCCCTTGCGCACGACATCGATGAACTGCTGGTGCACCTCGTTCAGCATCTGCTTGGCGTGATCCTTGTGCTGCTCGTTCTGCGGCGAAAACGGATCGAGAAAGCCCTTGCTCTCTCCCGCGGTCAAAAGGCGGCGCTCGACGCCCAGCTTCTCCATGGTGCCGGTAAAGCCGAAGCCATCCATCAGCACGCCGATGGAACCGACGATGCTTGCCTTGTCCACGAAGATCTTGTCCGCGGCCACCGCCACGTAATAGCCGCCCGAAGCGCAGACATCTTCCACGACGACGTGAATCGGAATCGCCGGATGCGCGGCACGCAGGCGCCGGATTTCGTCGTTGATGATTCCCGACTGGACCGGGCTGCCGCCCGGGCTGTTGATGCGCAGGATCACGCCCGCCGTATGCTTGTCCTCGAACGCGGCCTGCAGCCCGCTGATCACATGCTCGGCGTTGGCATCGCCCTTGGCCTTGATGACGCCGTCGAGATTCACCAGCGCGGTGAATTTCGAACCCTCGGCGAGCTTGTCCGCCTGGCCCCAGTCCGTCGCCAGGCCGAGGATCACCGTCAAATAGGCAAACCCGAGAACCTTGAAGAAGATGCCCCAGCGGCGACCGCGCCGCTGCTCGGCAACCGCCTCGAGCGCGAGCTTTTCCAGAACCTTGCGTTCCCACTGCATATCATCGCTATCCGACACTTTCCCCGCCTTCCTCAATCAATAAAACCTGTCCGTCATGCTCGACCACGGCCACCGCCTCGAGCCCCTTGCCGTTGCAGCGCCCGCCGAGGCAGCGCCCCGAGTCCGGCGCATAGAGCGCGCCGTGCGTGGCGCAAATCAAGTATAAGCCTGAATGATCGAAGAACTCCCCAGGCTGCCAGTCGAGTTGGACAGGCAGATGGCCGCATCGGTTCAA